>NZ_VPAU01000030.1:0-10377 GCF_013419095.1 Acinetobacter sp. YH12105 | reverse complement strand
GCTTCAAGTTTGGTGGTTATATTTTCATCTTTTTGATTATGTAGAACCTTTAAAGAACGGTTAGGTAAATCAAAGATGAGTTTTTGAACACCATCAATTGAAGATAGCGCCATACGAACCATCTGTTCTTCCGCAGAACAATCCATTTTGGGAACTAAGTATTCACTCATGTAGTGCGAATCTTTTAAAACGTCTTCAGTGCTTAAATTTTCTTTGGGATCAGAACCATAACAGGATTGAGCGGTATCTTCACAACTGTTTGAAGTGTTACAGCAAGGAGATGAAGATTTTTTTTCTTCCTCTTCACCACAACAGCTAAGCGTATTATCACAATTCTTTGAATTGTTTGCTTCTGCAATTGATGGATGATTTTCTTGTTGAGATTTCTTATCTTCGCATGGTGTTTCTTTACTACATCCACAACCACTCATAATTATACCCATTAAAAAAATTATAAACTTTGAATATTAGAATCCCTATAGTTACTATAGAGTCAAGAATCTTTGGAAATACTAACTCAATGCATTTAAAAATTGGTGAACTCTCTAAAAAAACCTCATGTTCAGTATTAACAATTAGGTTTTATGAAAAGGAAGGTTTAATTCCGGAACCGGAAAGAACGGAAGGAAATTACCGCCTTTACGATGTAGGCTATGTTGAGCGAATTAAATTTATTTTGAATTGCCGAACTTTAAATATGAGTTTGAATGAAATTCGTCAATTACTTACCTATAAAGACAAACCTGAGAAAAATTGTTCAGATGTGAATGAATTAATTGACTTACATGTCAGTGCTATCAGAGAAAATATAATCAAGCAACAAAAGCTTATTGAACAACTATCTGATTTAAGAGGTACTTGTGATGGTTTATGTACAATTGACCAATGTGGAGTTTTAAAAAATCTAGCTTGATTATCTAGACCTATGCTTTTTTCAAAAAATCGGCACTGTTGCAAATAACCACGAATGGTAAGCTGAAGACTGTTTTAGCTAAAGGTGCAGCATATGAATCCTTTCCATGGTCGGCATTTTCAGGGCGAAATCATTCTTTGGGCTGTGCGCTGGTATTGTAAATATGGCATTAGCTATCGTGAACTGCAGGAAATGCTGGCCGAACGGGGTGTGAATGTTGATCACACGAATATTTACCGTTGGGTTCAACGTTATACGAATCTAAAAATGGGAGCCTATAGCTCCCATTTTTATTGTTAAACGTTGAATCCTATATGTTTTCCTGTTGGAAGCTCTACATCAATACGGAGCTTCCCACCCATTGCCTCAACATACTTTTTCATGGTTGAAATCTTAAGATCATTGCCACGATTTTCTATTGCTGAAAGCGATGGCTGTTTTATTCCCAAAGTTTCAGCAAGCTCTTTTTGAGAAATTTCGAGTTCTTCACGAATAAGATGAAGCTGATTTTCTAGCAGTAATTCATCAGCCATTTTTTGAATACGGGCTTGGCTCTCTGGAGAGCGGCTAGCTAACAATTCTTGCAGAGTCTTAGCCATTAGATTTATCTCCTAGGGTAGTGAGATGAAGTTGGTATTGTTCATCTGCAATATCCAGCATGTCTTTATAAAAACGCTTTTTACCGCCTTTATCAGCAATACATAGAACAATAGCCTGTCGTAAGGGATCAAATGCGAAGAAAGCTCTTAAGGGTCTACCGCGATGTTGAACACGCAGTTCTTTCATATTGGTAAATTTAGACTCATACACAGTATCTACTAAAGGACGGCCTAAACTCGGTCCCTGCTGCTGTAGAACAACCAGGGCAGCTAGGACCTTCTCTTGTGTAGGTTCATCTTGCTGTTCAAGCCACTGATTAAATAGATCTGTCGTAATGACTGTCCACATACCACAACCAAAATATAGATTATAGTCTATATTTTAGGGGCATTATGTTTGTTTTGCAAATGAGAAAGGATAGGCAATAAAAAACCCCGGTATCTTGCCGGGGTTTTTTATTGTGCGATCTTTGGTAGGTGCTGCTCTACCTCACAATCCTAGTGTTAGAACTTATCATTGTTGTTTTTTGCTCCGGAACATCCTGTTCCTGTATGAATCTATCGTAGGGATATTCTAGCTATCCTGATAGCCGCAAAGAACTGGAATTTGAGTAAGCTAAAGCGTACAAAGTGCCTGAAATTTATCCACAAGAAATGGGGATAATTTTGAACATTCACGCATTGATAAAATTTAAAAAATCGCAAAATCGACTACTTTTTAAACAAAATTATTGGCAAGAACTATCAAAACCGCCTAAAAAAAAGCCGACTTGTTTCAAAATCGACTTTTTGCTGATTTCTTAGTCATGACTAAATTTTTAAGTTATTGATATTTATATTAATATACAAGTGTATTGCGTATAACCACCATTATGTTAAATGGAAGGAAGCAAAATAAGTTAACATTTTGCTTCCGGCCACACTAAGCTAGAGTTTTATTTAAATAAAGCTATTTAGTAATCATTAAATTAATTAAAATCTAAATCTAACACCAGCTCCATATAACCAACCTTTCTCAGAGTTTGATTCTATTTGCCACGACGTTTCATCATTACCTTTTGAATACTCATAGGCAATGTCGATATACGGCATGATCTTTTTACTGATTTCATAGCGAGTTTCAAACCCTGCGGTTGCACTGCTTAAACCAGTTTTTTTCGCATATTTAGAGTCATCACTAAAGATAGCATCCAACTCTAAATAAGGTTGAATAATCAACTTTTGCGTAATCAGAAAATCACGTTCCGTTTCTAGGCTAAAGCCCGCATAATTGTCTTCTCCCGCATAGAGATAAGCATCAGTTTCAAAGAAATATGGCGCCATACCATGTAAGCCAATCACCGCATCAACATTTTCTTCGGTGTCTTTGCGATGATCATTGAGTTCAACTTTTTCACTACGATAACGTGCACCAATCTGTGCATCCCAAAAGTCTGAAATCATACGGCTATATAAAAGTTTGGCATCATAATGTGCATCATGCGATTCTTCTTTATCGGCATGAATTTTAATAAAAACCTTATTTTCATCTGTGCCAATACGGGTTTCAAACTCTGACTTTAAATCACCTGTGCCATCTTCATTGACAAGCCACTTATTGTCCACTGTCGTAATCGCATAAATTTGCGCACCGTGTTCTGAGCGATGATCATAATGCGAACTCTGCTGAGCATTCGCATCTGGTACATGATGTAAATGATTAACCGTAGATGTTGCCTGATGTTGTGCCTGATTCATTTGGCTATGGTTCATTTGAGAGCGATCCATTTGCATCGGCTGATTTTGACTAGAAGATGTAGCAACTGTCATTTTTTCAGGCGCACTATGATCTTCACCATTATGTGCCAAACTCACTGCACTGACCATCAACAAAGAGCTTGCTAAAACAGTTTTAGAAAAAAGATTAATGGTGCGCATGTTGATCTCCTTTCTGTACTTTTTGATCTTGCTGTTTCTCTGTTGATTTGTGATGCATTGGCTGATGACCTGCATGTTGATGGTTCATCGGTGCTGAATGTGCAGCATGATTCATTTTCCCCATCATCTGCATGTGTTGTGCATGCTCTTGTGGAGAATGCTGTGAATGATCCATCTCAGACATCGCTTGATGATTCATTGATGGTACATTTTTTCCATCAGTCTGAGCAGTTGAATGATGCCCTTCGTGCGCCAAACTTAAGCTTGTTAAATTCAATACCGCAACAGAAAAAAACGCTTTAAATACAAAATTAGTGATGTGCATGTCCAGCTCCTTTTTGCTCAGTTACTTGGTGAGTTTGAGTCGAATTTGTACCTTGAATTGGCGTTGTAGACACTTGTTCATCGCTAACATTTGCCACGATCAACTTGTTCATCATTCCTGCACTCATGTGATACAACAAATGACAATGGATTGCCCATTCGCCCAACTCATCCGCAGTTAATAAAGCAGTCACTGTTTTACCCGGTGGTACAATCAATGTGTGTTTATTCGGCATATCTACCGACTCTTGACCATTCTCCAACTGCATAAACATGCCATGTAAATGCATGGGGTGCGCCATCATACTGTCATTAATAAATTTGATACGGATACGCTCGCCATACTTCACTTTTAATGGCTCAGCATCGCTGAATTTTTTACCGTTAATCGTCCAAATATAACGCTCCATAGTACCGCCCAAACGCACTACTAATTCACTGCTAGCTTCACGAGTATCTTTTTGCGGTTCTAAAGATTTTAAATCACTATATTGCAAGGCTTTATTGCCCGCAGGTGTAGATGCATTTGCCCAACCATAAACCACTTGATCATTTTCTTGTGGTTTTGCTGTGCCATGCTGTGAATGATCCATTTTCGAGTGATCCATGCCTTGCATATCGCCATGGTTCATTTTTGAATGATCCATTTTCGAGTGATCCATGCCTTGCATATCGCCATGGTTCATTTTTGAATGATCCATTTTCGAGTGATCCATGCCTTGCATATTGCCGTGGTTCATTTTCGAATGATCCATTCCTGCATGATCACCGCCACCATGTCCCATATCTTCCATGGTCAAAAGTGAGCGTGGACGTGGTGCAGGCATATGAATGCCATGTGTCATAGGATTTAATTCATTGTGCAGTGTACCAATCGCATAGCCTGCACGGTCAATTGACTCAGCTTCAATTTGATAATGTCCGCCTTTGGGCTCCACAATCACATCATAAGTTTCAGCTGTGCCAATACGAAACTCATCCACAGCAACAGGTTTTACAGGCTGACCATCAGCACTGACCACAGTCATTTTCAAGTTAGGAATACGGACATCGTAGAAAGACATCGCAGATGCATTCACAAAACGTAGGCGAATTTTTTCATTCGGTTTAAACATTCCTGTCCAATTTTGTTCAGGTGTTTTGCCATTAATGAGGAAGGTATAACCTGTAACATCCGACATGTCGGTTTTTAGCATACGCATCTGATTCCACATTTTGCGGTCAGACCATGTCGCTTTTATGCCATCACGTTTAACCTGCTTCCAAACATCACCCAAGGTTTCACGCTGATCTTGATAATATTCAGCTGAAATTTTAAGATCTTTCTGAATTTGATCACTGGTTTTTTCATGAAAATCTGACAACATCACCACATAGTCACGTTCAGCTTTTTCATGTGCTGCCAATGGTGTTTTACCTTTTGGATAAATCACAAAAGAACCATATAAGCCGTCTTGTTCCTGTCCTTTAGAATGAGCGTGATACCAATAAGTCCCGCTTTGGCGAATCTTGAATTTATAAACATACTCGCTTTGAGGCTTAATACCGTTAAAACCATTAAATCCTGGTACACCATCCATAATGCCCGGCAACAACAGTCCGTGCCAATGAATAGAAGAATCTTGGTTTTTTAAATTATTTTTCACGCGAATGATGGCTTCATCACCCTCTTCAAACTCAAGCAAAGGCGCAGGAAATTGACCATTTACGGTAATGCGCTTTACAGGCTTTCCAGTTGGGCTGACCACTGCTTCATCAATAACAAGCTGATATTCACGCACTTCGGCAAAAACCAAAGGCGACGATGCAAAACAAATACCTGCTAATAGGTACGAACTAATTTTATGAGACATAACTTAACCTTAATTTTTGAAAAATAAATAAATTTTAAAAAAAATTGGTTAAGTTTTAGGAGGACGTGAAATTTCTTGCCAATACCCATTTAGATATTGGTTGAGGTAATAAAAATTAGGCTGATCTATAGAATAGAAGGTATCTAGGGGATCTAGCGAGCTTTGCAAAGAATGAAGACATGAGATCTGTGTCTGGCAGGATAAGCTAGAACATTCCTGACACTTTTTGTGATCTATATTCTGATTAATAGCTAAATGATTATGGCAATCGGTATTCGTCTGTACTTCGTGATTAATACCATGTTGAGTGACTTGCTGTGCTTGATCTAAACAATGATCTTGGCTCATTTCAGTTTGCATATTGATATGCATTATCTTTACTGATGCAACAGACACACTACTCCATCCTATGGCAAAAACCATAAGAAAACAAAACCAAAGTTTTTTGGAGAGATGAGTCAACATGAATGCTATCTAGGAATAGAATTTAATCCAAAATATCTTAACGGAATTTCAACTATTTACAACTCAATATAATTTAGTAGTTTCTCTAAAATTAACATAATACACGTTATACGAAGTTAAAAAATTGAGACTATAGCCTTAATTTTTATGTATTTTTTAAAATTTAAGACCTAGGCCAGTGCCTAGGTTTTTCTATTTCGTATAACAACCATTATGTTAAGTGAACAATAATTTCGTCGAATATTCAGGCTCTCAATTCTGCAAAACTTGCAGAATCTTGTCTAATTTGTAATCCTTGCGGCCAAGGGTGTCTAGCTAAGCTAAGGCAGGTGTTTGTTGTAGTCGGGCCGCTATAACGGATGACGAGTGCCTGTATGTTTAACCTAAATATCTTTAATAGGATCTCTAGCGAAGTATTGACCATCAAAAATGATCTAGAGCTGAATTCTGAGAATCAACTGATAACTAAATATAAGACTTCTACTTCTGAAGATTATAAAAAAGCAATTATTTTGATTTTTAAAGAACGTGGCTATACCAGGTTAGAAATAGGTCAGTTACTTGAAGGCCAACTGTAAAGACTTCCTAAAATTAACATAATACACCTTATACGAAATGCTTAGATATTTATCTTACATTTCAATGATATAGTTCAACCTTATAAGCCCCTTTTCTCCAATCGGGGCTTTTTTTATGATTTATCATGTTCCACGCTTACTTACTGACCAAAGTTCCACGGCTTTGATAAGCCCAGGTGAATAATCAGGAAGCCTGGTCTTTTTCTTTTTGGCGTTTATTTAGGTCTTTCTTTAGCGCCTTTTTATCCTGGTAAGACGCAATCAGCATGATTGGGATCAATATAGGAGCAACCACAATACCTAGGGCAATATCTTTCAATTTTGGCATGATCTTTCTCCCTTATAACTCAGTCATTATCAAATACGGCATTCAGCACCCGGCCAAATAAGCCACGTTTTTTAGGTTGTGGCACAGCTACATTTTGAAACGTGGCATGCTGTGGCGTTGTAGTGTCGTATGCTGTGGTATCTTGTTGTGGTACTGCCACATTACTGGAAAATAAATCTTCTTTTTTTTGTTTATTTTCATTGTCTTGATGTGTTGTTGCATGCTGTGGTGTTGTAGTGTCGCATGCCGTGGCATCTTGTTGTGGCATTGCCGTAGCTGGTGCAGTACTTTTTAATTCAATGAGTGTCTGCATACGATCAATTTGCTGCATTAAACGTTCTTCACGTTCCTGATATTTTTTAACTTCATTTTCTAAATGAATAATGAGTTTTTTTGTAGATTCATCGCTATCTGATTTAGATAATTCAATTTTTTGAGATGTTTGCTCAGGCTCCCCAAAGCATCTAATAACTTCCGAAAGGTCAAATTGACCATCACTAGAGCGTGATAAACGTCCATTACGTACAGCTCTGTAAATGGTTGACCTATCAATATGAAATTTTTTAGATACCTCACTTAGCGATAACTTAGCCATTTACTGCGTCCTTTTTATTTGATGGCATATATCCCACTTTTTTTAGGTATGGGAATAGTTCTTTGATTTTTTCAGGGTCTTGTAGCATCTCAGCAATACGAACAGCAAATTGAGGATAGCTTTCTGTTCCTTGTGAATAGCGACCCATTTCAGGGAGTTCTGAAAGTTTATTTGCAAACGTATGCCGTTGAGCATCGGTCATCTTTGAAAAAAGCTCCAAAGTATTCGGATCTCTTTCTATTGATGGGCTATCCTTCTTCTTCTGTTTAAAGGTAAAAGAAAATCCTGAAATAGAACGTCCTCTTTTATGCTGTTCATATTTTACAGTTATATCCGTATGCTCATTTATTTGTTTAATTGAAAGCTCTAAAACACGCTCTTTTAAATGAGCCATCCGTAAATATTCATTATCAAGAACGCCTAATTTCTTTCTAAATTCTTGTAGTTCTATGGTTGGGGTTTTACCAGCGCTTCGCCACTGAATTAGAAGCTCATATAAGCGAATGGCATAAGCGCTACTAAGACTACTAACTTGCTGTAATTCATATTTAGTAAATTGTTCTTCCAGTCTGGTTATGAAGGGAACAACAGCAGGTGCAAATATTAAGTCTACAGTTGCTTCATTGTCGTTATAAGCAATTTGAGATACCCAACGACTCATAACATTTCGGATATTCCCATTAGCTTTTTTCTCTTGATAGCTAAATTGACGCGCGAATAAATCCTTACAAGCATCTTTTAAGGCTTGATAAGCTGTATTACGGTGCACACCAAATTGATTGATATAACTATCTGCATGAACTTCTAATGGATCATTTGCATTAATCCCTTTCCCACTTTCCCTTGCTTCAACAATAGCCAATAAAATTAAACGTTGCTCTACTAAGTCTAAGTTATAGCTTGCGTTGATTAAGGCATTGTCTTTTACAACTAAATCTCTCATAGCCACTATTTTTTTATTGTGTATAAGTACACGTTAATATTATTTGTGTACTAATGCAAGGTAAACGTAGACATATTGCAAGGTAAACGTGGACATATTGCAAGGTAAACGTGGACATATTGCAAGGTAAACGTGGACATATAAGAGCTAAAACCCTTTATTTATAATGCTTTCAAGCCATCTAAAAGCATTTAAAAACTTTAAAATAATTAAAAGCCCAAGGAAGGAAAAATTGCCCTTGGTTTTCGCTACGCTCAAACTCTATTGAATCTCGCTTTCGCTCGATTCGTTGGGGCAATTTTGGCTCAATCCTGAAAATGATTTAAATATTGGTAAGAGCAAAGTCAAAATAATAAGAACAAATGGATTCGCTTCGCTCATAGAGCTTTTTTTGCTCGCTTCGCTCGATCCGGGATCTAATTTATATATGTAATTAAAAGTTTTTAGATTCGAATATTTAAAAAATTGTTTTTCAGAGAGTCTAAGCGCGAATTTCAGCGATTTCACTCGTAGACACTCGTTCTGTACCTTTCACTGTGAATTTGAGCTTAAATCGCAAACAAGCAGCATTTAGAGCTATATTTAAAGAGGACTCAGATTAATTCCTTATCATTTGTTCCATGATCAAATTTAAATTTCTCAGGTCGCTTCTGTAGATTTTCAAGATTTCTTTGAGCATTCGTTATTTTTTGGCTAGAACTAGAAGCAGTATCCAGGTTGACTGATTTTTCTATTTTATTTGGATGTGGCTTTTTTTCACTGATTCCCATTTTACTCAAATTTCGTAAAACTGAACTGTAAGAAATATTGTTCGCTAGCTCAGGTAAATCAGCGTGGATTTCCTTAATTGTATAACCAGCTTCCAGCCGTTTTTCTATTTCTGGTAATACAGAGATGATGAATTTCTTAGCGCCATGTCTGGTGACCATAATGACTTCCTCTTTCTTTGATTTATGCAATTATGTGCAACTATATGCAATTAAGAGCTTTTATACGATTTTATATGAAATTATCTGCAGCTATAAGCTTTTAAATGATTTTTATTCATTTTGATGTGCAATTATATGCATTTATGTGCAATTGAACTTTCAGTGATATTGGCAAGATGTGTAATGTTATATAACATGGCAAGCCCTGGTTATATAAATTACCCGACTTATTCGCTTTCAGCTCAACGTGGCATCTTGTCCTGCGGAGCTTTTGGCATAGCCAAAATGTACTGGAAATAGAAAAAATGACTGAACAAAAAAAGCCGAAACGGATACGCCAAAAAGTAATTCAAGTTGTAGTAACTGAAGCTGAGAAAAAGCAAATTGAAGAAAATGCTGCTCAGGGAAATTTATCAGCTTCTCAATATTTGCGTGATTTAGGATTGGGTTATCAACCTAAAAGTCTGACTGATATAAAAACAATCCAGGAAATTCGCAGCCTAAAATCAGATATGAATAAAGTGGGTGGACTACTGAAAAACTTAATGAATGGAGAGCTGAGTGATCCGAAAGAGATCCGATCTAAAGTAAACGGGCTGCTGCTGGATTTTTCTAGGAACCAAAATTCAATTGATCTATTCATTTCTAAAGTCAGATCCGCGATCAAGTTTTAAAAAAGTGTAAGGTGTGTGACCTTGTATAGTGGCGTTAGCCAGCTGTCCCTTCAGAGCTGTATTCAAGTAGCCAATCTAAAAAAGTGTATAGGTGTGATGCCTTGTATAGTGGCGTTAGCCTGATGAATTTCGTATAAGAGATTTTATGTTAAATAGCCCTCAACAGAGGGCTATTTTTAATACTAAAAATTACATGCTTTTAAGACATAAGGATTCATATGCTGCACCTTTAGCTAAAACAGTCTTCAGCTTACCATTC
>NZ_VPAU01000029.1:0-11263 GCF_013419095.1 Acinetobacter sp. YH12105 | reverse complement strand
GGTAAATTTTCAGCGTTGCTGGCTCCCCGTCAGCCGGATTGGGTTGCATCGCAGGGGTGTCGAAAGAGTCAACTGCGGTCCAAAGCTGTTGGACTTGGGTGAAAAGGGCGTTTATTCTTCCTATACGTCGATCGATTGAATGAAGGACATATACAATCATTTCTCCGACATTTGGTTATGGAGCGAAAAGTTTCAATATCTTATCAAAACCAGGCAATCAATGCGATTAAGTTTTATTACGAACGTGTTTTGGGTGGACAACGGAAAACATATTTCATCGAAAGACCAAAAAAAGAAAAAACACTTCCTGTTGTGATGAGTGAAGAAGAAACCATTCGGGTACTACGCGCTATTGAAAACGTGAAACACAAGGCTATTCTGATGACTATTTATTCGGCAGGTTTGCGCATTTCTGAATGTATAAACCTGAAAATAAAAGACATTGACTCCAAGCGCATGCAAATTCGTATAGAACAGTCAAAAGGAAAAAGAGATCGTTATACCATTTTATCTGAGAAAACATTAATTATTTTAAGAACATACTTTATGGAATATAAACCAAAAGATTATTTATTTGAAGGTCAAAAAGGTGGCGCATACTCAAGCCGAAGTATTCAAAACATTTTTAAAGCAGCTGTTTTAAAAGCAAAGATTCAAAAGGAAGTTACTGTACATACCTTACGACATAGCTTTGCAACGCATTTGCTTGAGAATGGTACGAGTTTACGTTATATTCAATCGTTGTTAGGTCATTCAAGCAGTAAAACAACTGAGGTTTATACACATATTACCACCAAGGGAATGGAACAATTAAAAAGTCCGATGGATTTGTTAGATATATAGAAAGGATTTGTATATTTGAGCAAAACTTAACAAAAAGCACTATGAATATAAATCCTTTTGAGAGAGTAGAAACGAACGGTAAACGGTTGAAAACGGATTTGTCACTGATAATGAAAGGTTTAGCAAAATAAGATATAGTGGATATATACGCCATTTGGCGTATAGCCACTTGTTATGTGCCATTTTTGAATGACAATGCGAATAGATACGGACAAACAAATGAATTTACTTAGTGATAAGAACGTTGCAATAATTGGTGGTGGACCCGTTGGACTGACTATGGCAAAATTATTACAGCAAAACGGCATAGACGTTTCAGTTTACGAAAGAGACAACGACCGAGAGGCAAGAATTTTTGGTGGAACCCTTGACCTACACAAAGGTTCAGGTCAGGAAGCAATGAAAAAAGCGGGATTGTTACAAACTTATTATGACTTAGCCTTACCAATGGGTGTAAATATTGCTGATGAAAAAGGCAATATTTTATCCACAAAAAATGTAAAGCCCGAAAATCGATTTGACAATCCTGAAATAAACAGAAATGACTTAAGGGCTATCTTGTTGAATAGTTTAGAAAACGACACGGTTATTTGGGATAGAAAACTTGTTATGCTTGAACCTGGTAAGAAGAAGTGGACACTAACTTTTGAGAATAAACCGAGTGAAACAGCAGATTTGGTTATTCTTGCCAATGGTGGAATGTCGAAAATAAGGAGCTTTGTTACCGACACGCAAGTTGAAGAAACCGGTACTTTCAACATCCAAGCTGATATTCTTCAACCGGAAATAAACTGTCCCGGATTTTTTCAGCTATGCAACGGCAACCGATTAATGGCGGGACATCAGGGCATTTTATTGTTTGCCAATCCCAATAATAATGGTGCATTGTATTTAGGAATTAGTTTTAAAACGCCCGATGAATGGAAAAATAAAATTCCCTTAGATTTTCAGGACAGAAACAGCGTTGCCGATTTTTTATTGAAAAGATTTTCCAAATGGAGTGAAGTTTACAAACAATTAATACGTTCGGTATCAACATTTCAATGCTTGCCCACAAGGAAATTTCCTTTGAACAATGATTGGAAAAGTAACCGTCCATTACCCATAACAATGATTGGCGATGCTGCTCATTTGATGTCGCCTTTTGCAGGACAGGGTGTAAATACGGGATTATTGGATGCTTTGATATTGTCTGAAAACCTTACAAACGGAGAATTTACAAGTATTGAAAATGCCATCGAAAACTACGAACAACAAATGTTTGTTTATGCAAAAGATACGCAGGACGAATCGACAGAAAACGAAACCGAAATGTTTAGTCCCAATTTTTCGTTTCAAAAATTATTGAATCTATAAACAGTAAGAAAAAACGGCTACTAACAAGCAGTTTTGCAATAGTGGGGCAGAAGTGCAAAATTGAACTTGTGTGCTTCTATCAACTTTTGTACATTAGCTGCCAGTTTAAGATGGGTGCATTTGAGTATGCCCAAAGGAGCCCGCAAGTATGCGCAGGACGAAGCCAGTAGCCGCGCCGATGGTGGCGCGGGTCTATCTGCGCGTCAGCACCGACGCGCAGGACTTGGAACGCCAAGAGGCGATCACTACGGCCGCGAAGGCCGCCGGCTACTACGTCGCCGGCATCTACCGTGAGAAGGCATCCGGCGCACGCGCCGACCGGCCTGAGCTGCTGCGCATGATCGGCGACCTACAGCCCGGCGAGGTGGTCATTGCCGAGAAGATCGACCGCATCAGCCGCCTACCTTTGCCCGAGGCCGAGCGCCTGGTGGCCTCGATACAGGCCAAAGGCGCACGCCTGGCCGTCCCTGGCGTGGTCGATCTATCCGACCTGGCGGCCGAGGCCCAGGGCGTCGCCAAGATCGTGCTGGAAGCCGTGCAGATCATGCTTTTTCGCCTGGCCTTGCAGATGGCCCGCGACGACTACGAGGACAGGCGCGAACGCCAGCGCCAAGGCATTGAGTTGGCCCGCCAGGCCGGGCGGTACAAGGGCCGCCGTGCTGATCCGAAGCGCCGCGCCCAAGTTGTCGCGCTGCGCAAGTCCGGCTACAGCATCAACAAGACCGCCGAGCTGGCCGGGTACAGTGCGGCCCAGGTGAAACGGATATGGGCCGAGGTCAGCCAGGCCGAAGCGAAGCAGCACGGCGCGTTCGTGGAGGACGCATTGACGGAAGCCGATGCCCTGGCCGCTGTCGGCCAGGATGAGCGCCAGGAGGAAAGGGCATGAAGAAGCCGAACCAAGACGACGAGCCGTTTTTCATCACCGAGGAGATTGCGGCCGAAATGATCGCCGGCGGCTATGAGTTCGAGCTGCCGCCCATTCCTTGCACCATCCGCCTACGCGACGTGCTGGAGCGCATGACCGATGCTGAGCTAGCATTGCAGCCGGGCGAGATCGCCGACCAGGAGCGTGAACGCTGCCGGCGCAAGCCGTGTTCAACCTCATGATCTGGTCATGGTATTTTTCATGGCACTGAGCCTGATAGTTCTTGCAAATTGTTGTCACTAAAGGGTTTTGTGTGCTTGTTTACAATCGAGTGGGAGTGACGGGCACTGGCTGGCAATGTCTAGCAACGGCAGGCATTTCGGCTGAGGGTAAAAGAACTTTCCGCTAAGCGATAGACTGTATGTAAACACAGTATTGCAAGGACGCGGAACATGCCTCATGTGGCGGCCAGGACGGCCAGCCGGGATCGGGATACTGGTCGTTACCAGAGCCACCGACCCGAGCAAACCCTTCTCTATCAGATCGTTGACGAGTATTACCCGGCATTCGCTGCGCTTATGGCAGAGCAGGGAAAGGAATTGCCGGGCTATGTGCAACGGGAATTTGAAGAATTTCTCCAATGCGGGCGGCTGGAGCATGGCTTTCTACGGGTTCGCTGCGAGTCTTGCCACGCCGAGCACCTGGTCGCTTTCAGCTGTAAGCGTCGCGGTTTCTGCCCGAGCTGTGGGGCGCGGCGGATGGCCGAAAGTGCCGCCTTGCTGGTTGATGAAGTACTGCCTGAACAACCCATGCGTCAGTGGGTGTTGAGCTTCCCGTTTCAGCTGCGTTTCCTGTTTGCCAGCCGGCCCGAGATCATGGGGTGGGTGCTGGGCATCGTTTACCGCGTCATTGCCACGCACCTGGTCAAGAAAGCGGGCCATACCCACCAAGTGGCCAAGACGGGCGCGGTCACCCTGATCCAGCGTTTTGGATCGGCGCTCAATCTGAATGTTCACTTCCACATGCTGTTTCTCGACGGTGTGTATGTCGAGCAATCCCACGGCTCAGCGCGTTTCCGCTGGGTCAAGGCGCCGACCAGCCCAGAGCTCACCCAGCTGACGCACACCATCGCCCACCGGGTGGGTCGCTATCTGGAACGGCAAGGCCTGCTGGAACGGGATGTCGAAAACAGCTATCTGGCCTCGGATGCGGTGGATGACGACCCGATGACACCCCTGCTGGGGCACTCGATCACTTACCGTATCGCTGTCGGTTCACAGGCGGGGCGAAAGGTGTTCACTTTGCAAACTCTGCCGACCAGTGGTGATCCGTTCGGTGACGGGATTGGCAAGGTAGCCGGGTCCAGCCTGCACGCCGGCGTGGCGGCCAGGGCCGATGAACGCAAGAAGCTCGAACGGCTGTGCCGGTACATCAGCCGCCCGGCGGTATCCGAGAAGCGGCTGTCGTTAACACGAGGCGGCAACGTGCGCTACCAGCTCAAGACGCCGTACCGGGACGGCACCACGCACGTCATTTTCGAACCATTGGATTTCATTGCAAGGCTGGCCGCCCTGGTACCGAAGCCCAGAGTCAACCTAACCCGCTTCCACGGGGTGTTCGCACCCAACAGTCGGCACCGGGCGTTGGTCACGCCGGCAAAACGGGGCAGGGGCAACAAGGTCAGGGTGGCTGATGAACCGGCAACACCAGCACAACGGCGAGCGTCGATGACATGGGCGCAACGGCTCAAGCGTGTTTTCAATATCGACATCGAGACCTGCAGCGGCTGCGGCGGCGCCATGAAAGTCATCGCCTGCATTGAAGACCCTATAGTGATCAAGCAGATCCTTGATCACCTGAAGCACAAAGCCGAAACCAGCGGGACCAGGGCGTTACCCGAAAGCCGGGCGCCACCGGCTGAGCTGCTCCTGGGTCTGTTTGACTGACGAGCCTGAAGGCCAACGATACCAATCAAAATGCTGCGTTCACAGCGCCGCGGCAGGGATCCGCCGTGCTGGTTGTCGGAAAAGGAGCCGCTAGTGGGAAAGAGGAGGGTAAATTTTCAGCGTTGCTGGCTCCCCGTCAGCCGGATTGGGTTGCATCGCAGGGGTGTCGAAAGAGTCAACTGCGGTCCAAAGCTGTTGGACTTGGGTGAAAAGGGCGTTTATTCTTCCTATACGTGAACCGCATCCTACGGAATGAGTAACCCTTGCCCTATTGTGAGTAGAACGTCGTATAATTCAAACGAAAGCAGTTAATAGGTATGAAATATCACAGCACAAAAGAGCGACAGGGCATGTTTAGATGATGTTATTATAAAATAATAACATCATGGATGAATAAAAAATAATTTTCTATCTTTACAACTATGTTATACTTCTATGATAAGGCTATGATGGCAAAGCCTTGGTTTTCCTAATCAAATAGTCGCCGAGATGGCTTCAATGCGACAGTAGGTCTACTGTCTCACAATTAATTCATGTATCAGATTTTTGTTCCCTGATGGGAAGTGTTATCCATACGAAAAGAATATGGGTAAAGTGTTACACCTGTATATGACATTCAGAATGTCCTGTCGGGGGAACTGGTACCAATTTAATAAAAGAAAACAGTATAGAAATGACAATCGAAGATATGCAAACATTAGCCCTAGAGCATGGGCTGAGAATTTCGGAAGAGATGAGCGTCAATGAGATGGGCATCGACTTTAGAGTTGCCTTTGTAAAGGAAGTAAACGGTGAGAACTGGGTACTCCGTATACCTCGAAGAAGCGATATGCTTGAACAAATCGAAAATGAAAGTAGAATATTGGATTTAGCCAAAAGAAACCTGTCGATCAATGTCCCTGATTGGAAAATTGTATCGGAGCGCCTAATAGCCTACCCTTTACTGGAGGATGCGCCTGCTCTGACATTCGATGCGATAACACATGAGGTTTCTTGGAACATAGATCGCGATAGCATAGCTTATGTGGAGTCTCTGGCAAAATCATTGGCCGAATTACATCGTATTACAGCTGACGATGTGAGAAAGAGCAACTTGAAAATAATGACTCCAAGTGAATTGAGGACCGAAATAGCTGACCGTATCCACTTGGTGAAATCTGAGATAGGTATCAGCGAGCCGTTGGAAAACAGATACCGTAGATGGTTGGACAATGACCCTTTGTGGCCTGAATTCACTTGTTTCATCCATGGCGATCTCTATGCAGGGCATGTCTTAACCTCGAAGGAAGGTAAGACCTCTGGTATCATAGATTGGTCTACTGCGCATATGGGTGATCCTGCACTGGACTTTTCTGGTCACGTATCGGTTTTTGGAGAGGATAGCCTGAAGAGTTTGATAACGGAGTATGCTAAACAAGGCGGAACGATATGGGATAGGCTCTACGAACAATCTATAGAGAGGGCTGCTGCAGCTCCATTAGCATATGGCGCTTTTGCGGTAGAGTGCAACGACGATAATCATATCAATGCCGCCAGAGCAGCCTTAGGTATTGTTCAATAAAATGATGTGAGGATACTTTTTTAAATGCTAAAATAGGAGTTCGATTGGTGCCACTTAAGAGTATCATTGATTTCTATTTTAGCCAGTATCCTCCACTTTTAGGAGCTCCTCGAAACTCGATTTTATGATCATCTCTTAAGATTTTGAGCCACCGCTCTACTATCTTGACAGGAACTAATAGCTCGTTTACTAAAAATGGTGCACGCTTTCCTGGATTAGTTCTTATCTGATTAAATAGTAGATTTACTCCCTCACTTACTCCCTCATTAGATTCGAAAAGTAGCTTTGATGAGACAATAACTCGAAAACCGTGCTGGAAATTTTCAAAGACAGGGGGACGCAGACCATAGGATGCGAAGCCTTCTTGGATTCGTTTGATGCCTGACCCATATTTTTCAATAAAATGCGCTTCTTTGAACGTGGCAGATATCCTTTTATTGCGCGCCCATGGCGAGTAATCTTCACGAAGAAGCTGATCAATCGTTAAGTTATCAGCTAAACCACCTGGATTGAAAAACTCTATGGAATTGTAATACACCCTGATTATGGAATCGGCAAATTAATTTGGACTTGGGTGAAAAGGGCGTTTATTCTTCCTATTACGTTGTCGGCAGCGGGCCAAAAAGGAATACGTCCATGCCCATCGAGGTGAAACCGGCTGTGAGCGCGGGTTCAAGCATATAGCCCGACAGGCGCGTATCCTTGCCGATCACGACACGATGGCGGTGGTCACCGCGACGAAAGACACGGCCAGCCGCCATGCCGACGCGCAAGGCGGTTTCCGCCGTCATCGCGCCTTCGTTGGCTTTGCCACGAATACCGTCTGTGCCGAAATATTTGCGCACCATAAGGTCGATTATCCTGTCGTCGGGTCGCCCTCAAAGGGGACATGCCTGCTGAACCGCGAATATAGAGAAATATCCCGAATGTGCAGTTAACGAATTCTTGCGGTTTCTTTCAGCGCCGCCAATACCGCCAGCCCGTCGCGCAAGGGGCGCGGCTCGTGTGTGCGGATGAAGTCAGCTCCACCTGCGGCGGCGGCAAGCTCTGCAGCGAGTGTCGCGGCCCCGACATCCCCCGGACCACGGCCTGTGAGCGCGCGCAGAAAGGATTTGCGCGAAACAGACAGAAGCACCGGCAAATCGAAGCGCAGCCGCAATTCATCGAACCGCGCCAGCACCGAGAGCGAGGTTTCGGGAGCAGCCCCCAGAAAAAACCCCATGCCGGGATCAAGGACAAGGCGGTTGCGTTTGATACCGGCACCCGTCAGCGCCGCGATGCGCGCGTCAAAGAACGCCGCAATGTGATCCATGATGTCGCCAGCGGGTGCCTCGCGCCGATCTGCCTGCCCGTCTTGCACCGAATGCATAACGACGAGTTTGGCAGATGATTTCGCCAATTGCGGATAGAACGCAGCGTCTGGAAAACCGCGAATATCATTGAGATAGGCCACACCACGCGACAAGGCATAGGCTTGCGTCGCGGGTTGATAACTGTCGAGCGAGACGGGAATGCCATCTGCCTTGAGCGCGTCCAGCACCGGCGCGATACGCGCGATTTCTGTGTCGGACGAAACAGGCGCGGCGTCGGGATTGCTGGATGCCGGACCGAGGTCGATCACATCTGCCCCCTCGGCCATCAGCTTACGCGCCTGCGCAATGGCTGCGTCTGGCGCCAGATACCGGCCTCCATCGGAGAAACTGTCCGAGGTTATGTTGACGATGCCGAAAATGATGAGCGATTTATTCATGGGGGCTTCTATAATAATCTCTGTACACGACAAAAATAGATAACTCATTGAAATAATGTCACAATAATTGTTTTCTAACGACGAATACTATGACACATCTCAATGAGTTATATCTTATCTTAAACAAATCTCTAAAATGGAACAAGTCACATTTAAAGTGCTTTGCGCTCATCATGCTTGTGATTATTTTAAAGCAAACATGTAATCTTTCTTCTGCATCTAAAGCCTTGCCCATCAAGTGTTTACCACAATCATTTTATCGACGTATGCAGCGCTTCTTTGCAGGTCAGTATTTTGATTATCGTCAAATTTCTCAGTTGATTTTCAATATGTTTTCATTCGACCAAGTGCAACTGACTTTAGATAGAACCAATTGGAAATGGGGAAAACGAAATATTAATATCCTGATGCTCGCAATCGTTTATCGTGGAATAGCGATACCTATCCTTTGGACATTGCTTAATAAACGTGGAAATTCAGATACGAAAGAGCGTATTGCTTTGATTCAACGCTTTATAGCCATTTTTGGTAAAGACCGTATTGTGAATGTGTTCGCAGACAGAGAGTTTATCGGTGAGCAGTGGTTTACATGGTTAATTGAACAAGACATCAACTTCTGCATTCGTGTTAAAAAAACTTCATTGTCACCAATCATTTAGGAAAGAATCATAAAATTAGTGATTTATTTCGCCATCTTAAAGTTGGTCAAATTGAATGTCGTAAACGACGGATTTTGGTTGGTCGGGTGAAACTATATATAAGTGCACTACAGTTAGAAAATGGAGAGCTTTTACTCGTCGTTTCTCCTCAGTTTAATGCCAATGCTATTCAGGATTATGCATTACGCTGGGAAATTGAAACCTTATTCAGTTGTCTCAAAGGACGCGGGTTTAATCTTGAAAATACGCGCTTGACAGACCCTAGACGAGTGAAAAAATTGATTGCGGTGTTAGCTATAAGCTTCTGTTGGTGTTACTTAACGGGTGAATGGCAACATAATCAAAAAAAAGCGATAAAAATAAAGAAGCATGGACGACTCTCAATGAGTTTATTTCGCTATGGTTTAGACTATGTTCAAATGGCGATTCAGCGTTTAATTGGTTTTGGGAAAAAAGAAGAGTTTAAGGAAATTTTGGCAATTTTAAGAAAGCAGAATCCTGATAGGATAAGGGTTCTGTGAAATTTGTCGTGTACAGAGTATAATAATAATAATCGAGCATGAGTCTCATACGGATGCTCGGGTCGAAAGGGAATCCCCAGGCGAGTAACCTGTTTGCGGTGATCCATTAGCTGCAGGAGCAGAAGAGCATACATCTGGAAGCAAAGCCAGGAAAGCGGCCTATGGAGCTGTGCGGCAGCGCTCAGTAGGCAATTTTTCAAAATATTGTTAAGCCTTTTCTGAGCATGGTATTTTTCATGGTATTACCAATTAGCAGGAAAATAAGCCATTGAATATAAAAGATAAAAATGTCTTGTTTACAATAAAGTGGGAGTAGTAATTTCGTTACTTTGTTTAGAATTTCTTCAGAAATATTTCTTAATAAATCGTGTTTTTCAACAAGCGTAAAATTACTTTCTAAAATCTCTTGTTGTTTAGCTCGAGTTTGGGTATAAGCCCCATAATAAAATTGACGAGGATCTTTAAGCACGTACCAATCTTTCATTTGGATTACAGTACGGCCCTTATCGTAAAGATCAAATTCAGGCTGCCATAAAGGTTTGTAATGAAAATTAATTTCTTCCTGAATATCGTAGGTCGCTTCTTGATAACGTGAAGCTGGTTTATCACCAAATCTTTTTTCAATATAAGCATAAGTATTTCTTAAAGGCTTAACTGAAGATGTTTTAATATCAATTTGCATATAAATCTTCCTGATTTTTTAATAAAGACTAGAGTTTTTATTCTCTAATACCGGCCTGTCCAAATCGCCACTTCATGCGGTCATATTCAATCTTTGCAAAATCATCCGTACTTAGGTGCTGTACTTGATGGTGTGCGCAGAATTCTTCAAAAGCCTTGACTGGCATAATCATTTCTACAGCTAACTCTGGATCACCTATCGAAAATTCAAATTCGATATATTTGTCACGCTGAGTCCCTGTAACATGAATAAAGCAAGGAGGCTGTTCTACATTGAGTTGCTGCATACCAAAATCCTCATATTCTCCATAAGATTATTGCAACTTGCATGCCAATTTTATTTATTATTATTTTTCAAATATTTATGATTTTCTCTTTTTTATTTCATACAATGTTCTTTATCAAATTCTTAAGTCACAATGTATGACTTAAGAAAATTCTCAAGTGTTTTATATTTTCTCAGTTGTATAAGCACTTATAGATGATCAAAAAAAAAAGAAGCCAAAGCTTCTTTTTTTGATTTTCCAACTCGCATTGATAGCCCCTATAATTCAATCAACTGAACCGTACCGGGTTTGTCGGAGAGTTTTTTATTTAAGTTAGGCCACCTGACCTAACGGGTTAATCTTATCATAGTACATTGCTTCAAAATCAAAAGGTGATACATAACCTAGTGCACTATGTACACGCTCTTTATTGAACCAATCTACCCAATTTAGTGTCGCAAGTTGTACATCCGCTAAACCTTGCCAATCTGCTTTTAGATATTCAATCACCTCTGTTTTGTATAAGCCATTCACCGTTTCAGCCAAAGCATTATCGTATGAATCACCAGTCGTACCGACTGATGCTCGTAAATTTGCTGCTTCTAAACGATTGGTATAGCGAATGGAAAGATATTGCACACCTCTGTCGGAATGATGAATCACATTCTTTGGCATGCCTCGATCATGCAATGCTTGCTCCAATGCATCGAGCACCATATCTGTATTCATCCGTGTCGATACTTTCCATCCAACAATTGCTCGTGAGAACACATCAATAATAAATGCAGTATAAACCCAGCCTGAATTTGTTTGAA
>NZ_VPAU01000028.1:0-18643 GCF_013419095.1 Acinetobacter sp. YH12105 | reverse complement strand
GCCGAGCCGTAAAGCTCAGAAAGCTGTTATTGGACAAAGAAATTTAAATCCTGTGCTTGACTCTTGTGGTTAAAAACAGGACATTTTAAATGGTTTATCGCATAGACATTTTAATTGGTGAATAACATAATTTTAAATAATAAAAAACCCCGGCATCCTGCCGGGGTTTTTTGTATTGGTTCGCTCGGTATAACTCCTGTCGTACCTTACTTTCCTTGTGCCTATCTCTTATTATTCTTCTCTGGAGCATCCTGCTCTCTATGTATCCATCATAGGAAACTGCAGCCAGGTCGTATAGGCGCAAAGGACCGGAATTAATGTGAGCATATACGTACAAGAGTGGCTAAAAACGCTCCAGCTTTTACCAAACTAGAAGAGTCATTCCTTAGTCATGACTAATATTTCGCATAACAGCCATTATATTAAATGGTGATTTTAATAAATCTATAATTAAAAAATTAATGATTTCTTACTCTATTATCTGAATTATGTTATAAAAAAATATTAAAAATAAATAATTTAAGAATGAATAAGTTTTGGATCCGATATCTATCAATAGTTCTAATTTGTATTTTGATAGTTTTTGTCCCAAATATGTATCACGATAAAAAAAGTCTTAATTCAAGGACTGATACACTATGTGGTGTGTATGTGGGAGATACAATATTCGAAAAAAGCCATAGAGTAACCATACCTTTTTTTCATATCCTTCTACCTGATGGAAAGACTGTTTCTTTCAGAAAAAACCTTTCTCTTTCTCAATACCTGTCATTTCTTCTTTGGGGAGATGATTTAAAAAGAATAAAATTAATTTTAGCTAATATGCGTATTGGGCAATCTTATTGTGTGGTTTTTAGTATTGATTACTATGAGGAAAATAGTCCAGCTCCTGTCCCATATCTAATTGGCATTAAAATAAAAGAATGAACATAACTGAAACAACAATTTGAACTTATGCATTCTTTAAGAATTCCTACAATTAACACAATACACGTTATATGAAAGGCCCTATTCATGGGCCTTTTGATCATAGATTTAACATAAAATCTCTTATTCGAAATTGGTTTGTTAGAACACACATTACTAACCAAATTTTCCGACTATTATTTTTTTGTTCAAAAACCCAATTCAATATAATTTTTTAATTATTAAAATCAATAATTTAAACCTAAACAGTAAAGTTCTAGATAGATTTTTTGGTGTAAGTTTTTGTTTACCCCCCATAAATAAAATCTCTATAATTATTTATTTATTTTAAAATCAATATCTTATAAAAATAAAAAATGAATCCAATAGTCGGAAAATTTGTGTTTTTAATAGAAAAACCTTAATTTTTTTAAAATTGAGACTTATAGGTGTAGAGATTCACCCCCCTTAGTTACAGCTGAGAGTGGTGGCAGTCCAAATCTAACTAAAAGGTGTCTATAAAATCAGTAGCTATTCAGTCTTGCAAAATATTCACTTAATTTTTGTTATACAAAGCTTTTGAGTAAAGGATGAACCCACATCAATGTAATAGCAATTATCTAACCGGGTCATTTCCTTGACGATCGTATGTCCCAAATAGATAGCATCTATGTTCTCTACAACATCATAATTATCTGAATAGTTCTTTACTCTTCCACGCCCCCATAGTGCATTTGTGTAAGCTGAAACCATTCCTGAAATCCTGTAATCACCTTGCATGATATCTGCTTTAAAAGCGCCCCATTCATGAATATCAATATCTGCATGAACTACTCCTATTCGTTTATCTAGAAGTTCAAGCTCGATAACGATTGGTAAATCTTCAAAGCTTTTGATAATTTTATGCTGCTGATGTGATGACAACTGATAGAACCACTCACCACCATTTCTTTCATGTAAATGTCTAAGCTTTGAATCAAATAGACTTTTAATACACATTTCTTCGTGATTGCCACGAACGGTTCGAAACCATGGTTTTTTAATCAATGAAAAACATTCTAAATTTTCTTTGCCTTTATCAACCAGGTCACCCGTGCATATCAACAAATCTTTATCAAAGTCAAAATCGATAGCGTTGAGATGGCTCATCAGCAAGTGATAAGAACCATGCAAGTCGCCTACTACGAAGATCGATTTGAAAGATGATCCATCTATAATCTGGATATGATTTGTCATGAGGGAGCATCATCCTACTGATTAATAGCATTATGCATGAATAATATTTTAACTAACCACAGACCTTCAACCAACCTTGATCGCAAAAATAGCCCCAGACGAATTTTTACTTTTGGTCAGCCCATTCAGACATGATCTCAATACTAAATAAGTCCCGTATCAGAAATGTGTGTCACCAATCTGACTTTGGTTTTGCCAGTTGCAGTACAGGTGGCTTGTTATTACCTGATGCTCTTTTGCGAACTTTGCCTTTTAGTTTAAGCAACTGTATAGGTGAAAATGACTCTTCAGGTATTAAAACATTGAAATTATTAATCATGTTTAATGCAGCTAGAATTGCAATTAAATCCGAGAGTTTCGCATTACCTTTCTCAGCATTTAACACCGTTCTTCGACTGATCCATGCTTTACTCGCAACTTCAGCTTGTGTCATATCTCGATTTAATCGAATGCGTTTTAAGCGCTCTCCCAACACTGATGCAATATATACTGGACTGTCATTTTCAGAATACATCATTATTCATCACTCACATTTAGATATTTTATGACCTTATGGCATAGAAAAATCTAGTCAATCCTAAAGTCGTTAAGTCCTAATATTGCACATATCCTGTTTTAATTGCCAGTTATGTGCAAATATCTGTACCTAATACCATATAGATTCTTTCTGATACACACTGAGAATGAGGGGCACTGTTGCAAATAGAAATTTGAGTCGATGATGTTCCCTTTAAAAAGTGCTTAGAGACCGAAAACTCTATTCACCAGATAGACTTCACCCTGAGGCTGACCATAATAAAATGACGAAGCTTGGCCTTTACGTAGTGCACGCATGACTTCAATACCTTTAATTGTGGCATAAGCCGTCTTCATAGATTTGAATCCTAACGTGGCCCTGATGATCCGCTTTAGCTTACCATGATCACATTCAATCACGTTATTTTTATACTTAATCTGCCTGTGCTCAAGGTCTGGTGGACATTTACCTTCCCGTTTTAACCGTGATAAAGCACGTCCATATGTGGGCGCTTTATCCGTGTTGATCACTTGTGGAATTTGCCACTTCTTCACATTATTTAAAATTTTTCCAAGAAAACAATATGCTGATTTGGTATTACGTCTAGAAGAAAGATAAAAATCAATGGTATCGCCACGTTGATCGACTGCACGATACAGATAAGACCATCGTCCATTCACTTTTACATAGGTTTCATCAATATGCCACGAGCTCAGACCTGTAGGATTACGCCAATACCAGCGTAAACGTTTTTCTATTTCAGGAGCATAACGTTGAACCCAACGATAAATCGTCGTGTGATCAACATTCACACCACGTTCGGCCAGCATTTCCTGCAGTTCACGATAGCTAATGCCATATTTACAATACCAGCGCACAGCCCAAAGAATGATTTCGCCCTGAAAATGCCGACCATGGAAAGGATTCATATACTGCACCTTTAGCTAAAACAGTCTTCAGCTTACCATTCGTGGTTATTTGCAACAGTGCCCTTTTAAATACCTCAAATGCATTATTTTGGCTAGAATCAAAAATTTAAATTGGTAGGTATTTGGTAGGTAGGATTCTTTTTAGCTTCATCCAATACTCATATTACGGTGAGGGTCACCGATAAAATAATCAATGGATGGTAGAAGGAATAACACCATGGCTTTTAAAAATATTTCAGATCAAACTAACGGTTTTTATATTCCCTGTGTTTCACTTTTTGGTCCGGGCTGTGCTAAAGAAATCGGGATCAAAGCACAAAATTTAGGCGCCAAGAAAGCACTGATTGTAACTGATGCTGGCCTGTTTAAATTTGGTGTTGCAGATGATATTGCAAATTATTTGAAAGAGGCAGGTGTTGACAGTTATATTTTCCCAGGCGCGGAACCTAATCCAACTGATATTAACGTGCATCATGGAGTTACAGCTTATAATGAAAACGCCTGTGATTTTATTGTATCGTTAGGTGGGGGTTCATCACATGACTGTGCCAAAGGCATCGGTCTGGTCACTGCAGGTGGCGGACATATCCGTGATTATGAAGGGATTGATAAAAGTACCGTTCCGATGACACCACTGATTGCAATCAATACCACGGCAGGGACAGCTTCGGAGATGACACGTTTCTGTATCATTACCAATACCGATACCCATGTGAAAATGGCGATTGTAGATTGGCGTTGTACCCCACTCATTGCGATTGATGACCCTAAACTGATGTTAGCCAAACCTGCAGGCCTGACTGCGGCAACAGGGATGGATGCTCTGACACATGCGGTCGAGGCCTATGTATCTACGGCCGCCAATCCCATCACTGATGCCTGTGCAGAAAAGGCGATCACCATGATCAGTGAATGGCTCAGTCCCGCAGTGGCGAATGGGGATAATCTGGAAGCACGGGATGCCATGAGCTATGCCCAGTATCTTGCAGGCATGGCTTTTAATAATGCCTCTTTAGGTTATGTGCATGCGATGGCGCATCAGCTTGGTGGTTTCTATAACTTGCCACACGGGGTCTGTAATGCGATTTTGCTCCCACATGTCTGTGAGTTTAACCTGATTGCCTGTCCGGAGCGTTATGCCAAAATTGCCCAATTGATGGGGGTGAATATAGAAGGTTTAACTGTAACTGAGGCAGCTTATGAAGCGATTAACGCCATTCGGCAGCTTTCATCGTCAATTGGCATTCCATCAGGTTTAGCGGAATTGAATGTAAAAGAAGCTGACCTCGCCACTATGGCAGAAAATGCGCAAAAAGATGCCTGCATGTTAACCAATCCACGTAAGGCCAGTCATGCTCAAGTCGTGGATATTTTTAAAGCGGCAATGTAATACCTCCTTGTAAGTCTTATTTTCAATCATCTGACTTACACTTTAACAGGCCTTATTTCGCCTACTGAAGAAGTATGCCAATAGCAATTCATTGCTTTTGGCTACCGCTTTTACCTTCATAATAGGATAAAAAATAGAGGGGAATTATTTTATAAGTCCCCTAGCCTAAAAATATCCATGTTTATCCTAGAGCATAAAAATATCCTAATTTCTTCTACTTCGTTCCAGCCAGAAAAAATTTCCCATCGTATGATCTTAATATCATATTTAATCTCTGAGGAATAAACTGTACGTCCTTCATATGAAATGAAGATGATCGTAGCTGATTTTGATGAAGTGAGTCCCCTCAAGCGGCCAAGTAAATGGCATAGCCACTGAAAAATCATCAGATTAATAAAATTTTAGGATCTGATTCAGATGAAATCGACAAGTAAATCTATTGTGAATAGGGATGATGCTAAATATTCCAGGATTTTCCTATATAGCCTTCTACCGCTGAAGGGATTCGTTTTAAAGGTCTTTATATTTTAAAAGAGTTTGATGGACGGGATGGGTTTTGGGCATTAGTTCAATCAGGCGTTCCACCGCATCAATCGCTTCAGGGAAATGCGATACATGTTTCAGCAGGACGTCAGTTTCATTGGCTTTAAAAATGGCATTACTTAGACGTGATTCCAGACAATCTCGCCAGGCACATAAAAATGGACTTTCCGTTTTAGCCAGAAATACGCCAGTACATAATTTTAGGGCAGAATTAATATATCCAGCATCCAGAGACTGTTCGGTAAGTAAAAAATCGGCCTCTACATGTACCAATAATCGGTAAGGCCTAGAACCTAACATGCCCCCCAGTACATCGCGCAACTGCGACATTTCTGCTTTTAAGGTGCCCATACTAACTTTGCGTTCACCATATAAGGCCTGATGCAAGGTATCCAGACTCAAGCCTTGCGGGCATAAGGCCAAAATGGTCAAAATTTCAATCTGGCGAGGGGTCAGAACCAGCATCTTGCCATTAAACAGTATTTGGGGTACTGAAAAAGCCCGAATGAACAGGCGTTGCTTCTGGCATTCTAACAAAGCAGATTGAATGATTGTGGCGCAACGCTCAGCAGCCAACAGGGCCAAACTGTTATGCTTCTGCCAAGTGGTAGATAGATCAATGACACCTAAGATCTGTTTTGAATAGGGATCGATAATCGGTGCAGCATAACAAACCCAGTCATGAATGGAGGACATGTAATGTTCACTGGAAAAGACACAGGTGGATTGTTGCGTTTTTAAGGAGAGTGCCAGTGCATTGGTTCCGACCAGCTCTTCGCGCCATTGCCCACCTTCAATAAAATGTACACTTTCTGCGGCACTTTGCATTTGTGGGCTAGAAGCTGCCCAAATGATGGTACTGCCGATATCTCCGACCGCCAGCACCATAGAAGATTGCTCGGCAATATGTTTTAAATCCTGAGCACAATGTTGCAGGGCTTGGGCTAAAGTTGAGGAAGAAGTGGTCTTTTTTAAATCCGTCAGCGGTGCTGCTAAACGATTCTTCGGGATTTCAGCCGAGGATGAACGTTGCCAGGAGCTGGCAATACTCTGTCCCAGCTGTTCTGCATGTAAGGGAGACAAACTGCTGTTTTGCCGAAGCTGATCAGTATTGTGCCTTTTTTCCATCAAATCTTGTTTTGTCATCATTCCTTATTCTCACAACAATTCATGATTTACATCCGCTGTAATCGTTATTTTTTTAAAATGGATGAAAATATCGTGAACATGCTAGCTCCAACCTTTTTCCAACCTTATACCAGTTATATTAATCAAATAAGATGCAGAAGTACCTTATACCAAAGCTGTAGAAGCGGTTTTGCCATACGAAAATAAGCAAAGGAAATACATATGCGTTACGTCAATCCTAATCAACCTGGTTCAAAAGTTCATTTTAAAGCACAATACGAGAATTTTATTGGCGGCGAATGGGTCGCTCCGGTCAAAGGTGAATACTTTGACAACATCTCTCCGGTAGATGGCAAAGTCTTTACCAAGGTTCCGCGTTCTTCTGTAGAAGACATTGAATTGGCCCTGGATGCAGCGCACAAAGCCAAAGAACAATGGAACAGAGCATCGCCGACCACCCGCTCCAATATTCTGTTGAAAATTGCCGATCGTCTGGAACAAAATCTGGAACTTCTGGCTGTGGCAGAAACCTGGGACAATGGCAAACCGATCCGTGAAACGCTGGCTGCCGATATTCCGCTGGCTATTGACCATTTCCGTTATTTTGCCGGCTGTATTCGTGCGCAGGAAGGCGGCATTTCCGAAATTGATGAAGATACGATTGCTTATCATTTTCATGAGCCGTTGGGCGTCGTGGGTCAGATTATCCCGTGGAACTTTCCGATTCTGATGGCTGTCTGGAAACTGGCACCTGCCCTGGCTGCGGGCAACTGCATTGTGTTGAAACCTGCAGAACAGACTCCGGTCAGCATTCTGGTGCTGGCTGAACTGATTCAGGATATTTTGCCACCGGGTGTCCTGAATATCGTCAATGGTTATGGGGTTGAAGTCGGTCGCCCGCTAGCCACCAACCCACGCATTGCCAAGATTGCCTTTACCGGTTCCACCGCCGTCGGTCAGATGATCATGCAATATGCCACCGAAAATATTATTCCGGTGACGCTGGAACTGGGGGGTAAATCACCGAATCTGTTCTTTGCCGACATCATGGATCAGGAAGACGATTATCTGGACAAAGCGCTGGAAGGTTTTGCCATGTTTGCCCTGAACCAGGGTGAAATCTGCACCTGTCCATCGCGTGCGCTGATCCAGGAAAGTATTGCTGACGAATTTCTGGCGCGTGCCGTTGAACGGGTGAAACGGATTAAAACCGGGCATCCGCTGGATACTGACACCATGATTGGCGCGCAAGCCTCACAGGAACAGCAGGACAAGATTCTGGGCTGTATTGCCACTGGTCGTGAAGAAGGCGCACAGATCCTGACTGGTGGTGAAGCACGTCAGGAAGTGGGTCAAGGTTTCTATATTGAGCCGACTATCTTTAAAGGCACCAATGACATGAAGACCTTCCAGGATGAAATCTTCGGGCCTGTATTGGCTGTGACCACCTTTAAAGACTTTGATGATGCGATCAAGATCGCCAACGATACGATTTACGGACTCGGTGCCGGGGTCTGGTCACGCTCAGCGCATACTTCCTACCGTGCTGGCCGTGCCATTCAGGCCGGTCGGGTCTGGACCAACTGTTATCACATCTACCCTGCGCATGCGGCTTTCGGTGGCTATAAAAAATCCGGCATTGGTCGTGAGAATCACAGAATGATGCTGGATCATTATCAACAAACCAAAAATCTGTTAGTGAGCTATTCGACCAAACCAGCCGGGTTCTTTTAAGAAGTGAAATACATTCAAAGCGAACTTCGGTTCGCTTTGAATGTATGGTAGCTAGCTTTCACAAAATATCAGCAACATCTTCAAGCTGCGGCCAATTCAAATAAAGTTTTTAGTCTATAAACACTTTTTTTAAAGGAAAGAGCATCACCTCAAATTTCTATTTGCAATAGTGTCATTTCAAGATAATTTCACTCTATAAAGATTTCGCCACATTCTCCAGCCATTCAGTGCAAGAAGAATAAAGAGAAAATAGAGTACGGCTGTTAAATACAATGATTTATGGGTGTACATACCGACATAAATCACATCTAGAACACACCACAAGCCCCAGCTTTCAATATATTTTTTTGCCGCCCAATAACTTGCCACCAAGCTAAAAGAGGCTAACATGGAGTCCAACCAAGGTAGTGACGCTGCGGTGAAATGAGCAAATAAGGCACCAATCACCAGACCAGCGACAATACCCACAATCAGGCTATATACCCAGATTTTTTTATTCAAATAGCCAATCTGTACAGTCAGATCCTGGTCTTGATCTTTCTTCGACCAGCTATACCAGCCATAGAGTTGCATCAAGATAAATACGGCTTGTAATGCTGCGTCTGCAAATAAATTGACACGATAAAAAATAATGATATACAGAAATACAGCGACAATATTCACTACCCAGCAGGCTTTATATTGTTTAGACGTCAACCAGACACCTAAAACATTTAAAATGAACGCTGCAATTTCTATATTTTCCATAGCAATATAACCTGATTAAGCAGCCAATTTAGAAGTTCAGATTGAATGACAAGGTTGCTGTACGCGGCGAACCCAAGAATAAATAATCGTCACCCAAAAATTCACCTGCATCACGCCAGTATTTCTTGTTGAACAGATTATTAATATTCAAGCGTAGCAATGCATCGGTCGTATTTAGCTTAAATTGATAAGCAGCGCCTAAATCAACCACACTATAACCTGCGACTTTCGCAGCACCCTCTTTGTTAGCATATTTGCTGGAACTGTATTGACCACCTGCCAGAACAGTGAAACCTGCAATGCTCGGTACGTTATAGCGAAGATGTGTTGCGAAACGAACTTTTGGCACGTTTTGCGCCTGATGATTGCCATATTCAACCGCTTCTACATTTTCTAAACGGGCTTTAGTCAAGGCTAAAGATGAAGTTAAGGCCAGATGATCGGTTAATGCACCATTCAGTCCGAGCTCCAGACCCTGACTATGTTGTTCGCCTTCCGCAACAAAATAGCGAAGTCCTGAAATCGGCTTGCTATATTGGTTGTCTTGGCGTAAATCAAATAGCGAGGCAGTCAATAAAAACTGCTTGATCTGTTGTTTTAGGCCAATTTCATATTGCTCTGAATAGATCGGCGCTAGAGTTTCAGCAGCATTCTCTGCAAACCAAGGCGCTGTCTTTCCATCTGACAAACCTTTGGCATAAGAGGCATACAGAGTTGTTGACTCTACCGGGCTATAACTCACTGCAAACTGTGGTAAAAATTTGCCTAAATCCGTATCACGAACTTTTATTACCTGCTTACCCTCTGCATCATAAGCATGTGCTTGTTCATCAAGCTCGATCCATTTTCCACCAATCAAAGTAGACCATTTCTCATTCCACTCAATACGATCTAAAACCGTAAAAGCAGTCTGTTCACTATCTAAAGCTTTAAAATAGGGACCGACATCACCTAATTGTTGTTCTACTTGTAGTGGATCCTCATAAATATTACCTGCAATATCTATGTCCTCTGGGTTCTCGTATAAATGTGTATATATGTTTCTATTTAATCCAGGATATCGATCACGAGATTTATTGGTTTGCGTAATATCAAAATTTAGATAATGTTGTGCCCAGTTGGTATCAATCACCCCATCCAATTTGACTTTAAATTGATTGGTCTTAAAGGTGTCATCTGGGTTGCGATAATCATAAATATCATAATTGCCATTAGCGTCAAAGGTGTTGCCTAAGCCATTATATTCACATACCGTGGCATAGCATCCCCAAGCAAATGTTGAATAATCATCAACCTTGGATTTACTGTGCGCTGCAACAAGTCCCAAGTTCCAGTCATCATTCAAGGCATAACTATATTTTAAACCAGTATTCAGACTATCGATCGTGACCGGTTTACCCCAAGTCTGGTAACCAAGCAATCGATCCCATTTCACATTTTCTGGGACTTTGCCATCCAGTAATTGATAGCCTGGCACTGATTTTTGTTCGGAACGCTGTGCTTCAAGATCAAATTCCAATTTAGATTGCTCAGATGTTTTCCAGTCTAAGGCCAATGCCGCTAAATAGCGCTCACCATCCACGTGATCGACATAAGACTCAATCTGCTCATTCACCAGATTGATGCGATATCCGAATTGCTGCTCATCACCCAAAAAACCACCGAGATCAGTTGCCACTGAAAACTGGCCGTGTTGATCGGCAGAGAATGTCAGGGCCTGGATATCTTTGGGTCGCTTGGTGACATAATTGACCACACCACCCGGGGTCGACATACCACTTTGAATCGCGGAAATGCCTTTTAAAATTTCCACACGTTCTTTGTTTTCAAGTGCAACGTTTTGTTCACCACGAATCACATTGCCATTAATGAGGTAGCTTGATGCCAAATCGAGTTCAAAGCCACGCGAGACAAAGTTTGGATAATAGCCAATTGCAGCATAGCCATCACCGATGGCTGCATCATTTTTTACCACATCGCTCAGCACGCGAGCATGTTGTTCAGCAATGAGATCGGCAGTCACGATAGAGACCGATGCAGGTATTTTTTGCAGACTGTCCGTAGCAAATCCCTCGACATTCACTTTGGCACTCGAGTAAGGGATGCTTTGATCGGCTGTAATGACAATCGTGTCAAGCTGTTGAACATCGTCTTCAGCATAAGTCAGCGGGGCTAAACAAAGCTGCGACAGAATGATCATATTTAAAGATCGGGTTAATACATTCTGTTTGAGTTGACGATTGTTCATACGAAACCTTATGTATTTGAAGTGGGTGATGATGCCGGGTTTAGAGAGCAACTAAGAAGAGTGCAATTCGTGTTGAATGAGCCGGGTTAAAGTCTGGGTAAATTGTTGGCCTTGTTCGCCAAAGAACCAGTCCACATGACCGATAATCCAGTCGTAATAAGCCGCATCTGCATGGTTGAGGTTGTGGGTAATGCCCACAAAATACTCCAGCTCTGAAAAAGCGAAATCCAGATGCACGATTTTCAGCAGTTCTGGCAAAATACTAAAATCTTCTTGTGGATGTATCTCGGAAAAATAAGCATGGAGAAAAGCGGTTAAACCGGCTTCATCAATCGGAATATGTGGGTTCTGCTTTAATTCCAACCAATCAATGAAATTACGTTCAATCGTCACAGCCAGATCATAAAGTGCCGAATTTCGGTCAGATAAACCAAAATCAATTACGGCAGTAATCTCCGCTTTGGCATCCGGTGCTGACCAAAATAGATTAGAAGCGTGTAAATCGTTATGGGTCCAAATTCTGCTTGCCTGTTGCAATACAGGCTGAATACGCTGGTGAACCTGTAAGATTTGATCTAAAAAGTAAGGATCTAAATTTTTGTCGGCACAGTAACGGCTTAATTCTGGACTGTTTACAATGCGCCGTTGAATGGCTGTAACGATATTTTCACTGTTTAAAAGCTGCTGATTGGACAATAAATAAGATGCTGATCGGCCTTGCCGCTCAGGAAAATCCTGCATGGCCATATGTAAGCTTGCCAGTAATTGCCCCGCTTTCGCAGCATGTTCAGCATAGAAAAAAGGTTTCCAGGATTGCTGATCTGCATACAGATCTAAGCCGGCTGCTTTTGCATAGACTTCATAGGTCCAGTCACCTAGCTCTAAAGCGGTCAGACCTTGATTTGAGCTAATCAATGCTGCAACAGGAATTTCTTTGCTAGCTAAATGCTGAAGAACGGCATGCTCCTGTAAAATATCGCGGGCACGACGAAAGGAACAATGGCTGCGCTTAATCAAATACTGATGCGCGACTATTTCATCCCTGCTCACAAGATCCTGCTCTACTTTAACCAATACTGCAGATGAAAATGGCCGTGGACTACACCACAAAATCTGAATATGACCTTGTAAACAGGAATACTGCTGCTGCAGGCTTTGTAATTCTGGATCAGAAATATGTGCCCAGTCTTTATTTTCCCAGGCATTGCCCATACCATGACCTAAATCATCAGTCATTGTGGTCATTATCAATATCCCTGAGCCAGATCATCATGTGGTAATGGAGAGTCATCATTTAAGCAAACATCTACACAGTATTTTCAAATACATTTAATATTTAAGGTTTGTCCCAAAATTAAGTGGTACATACCAGTATTAAATTGGAGGCAAGTTTAGCCTTTTAAATATAAAAATAGAATGCTTAATAATTAAAATTATTTTAAAAATAAAAAATCCTAAAAACACAGAAGTTTTTAGGATTTGAATGGATTGGAGATAAATATAAGCTTATGCGTGAATATCTAGGGTCATTTCAATTTTGTCCTGAGACCAGATTTCGATGTCATATTCAATCACCAGATCGTTTGATTTTGAAATACGTTCAATGTAAGTTGCTGTTTGGCTTATAGGAATTCCTAAATATTGGCTCTCAAAATGAGAGACACCGGTATTTTTAATTTTTAACTGACTACTCGTATAATCATAATCAAAGTGATTTTTAATGACATCTTGGACCGAAGTAATCACGTCATAATTCAGCACATCTGGAAATAGCGCAACAGGCAGATAATTGTATTCAAGGAGTACCGGGACATCATCAGCATAACGTAAACGGATAATTTCAATAAAGCCGAGTCTTCTCGTTGCTTCACTAAAAACATCACTGTGATCAAATCGCTCCAGCTGTCTGGTCGAGATCAGTTCTGTTCTGGCATTAAAACCCTGTGCCTTCATATAAGAACGAAAATTTTCAATTGAGTTTGGATAGTATTGAATTTTTTTATTACTCACAAACCAGCCGAGATTTTGCCGTTTGTAAATTTTATCTTCGGCACGAAGCTGTTCATAAGCCTTACGCACTGTTTCCCTTGAACAGTTAAACTTTAATGCCAAGTAACGTTCCGATGGAATCATTTGATTAGAACTGTATTTTTTCAATTCAGCCTCAATCAAATCTCTGATTTCCATATACTTCATTCAGTGAATCCAGCTCGTCAGCGTAAGTTATATTGATGGTACTAAATTAAAGAACAGAGGAAAATTAAAAAAGGTACAGATCAGTAAAAAGATACATTCCCTAGTCTTAATGAGAATTTTTACGGTAATGGTAATCCCCCCTAAAAATATTGATGATGAGAATGCAGGACCTTATCGTCAGCAAAATGTATTAAATTCACTTATGCTCTACTTCCTCACTTGTATCGCAAATTGAATAACATGGCATTTACCACAATGTAATTTTCCCTCCTGCCTTTCTTGCTCCCCGACATAAAAGTGATGGATGTGGTCCTGTCCGAAGACTTCTAGAATGCAACGAGGATCGTATAAATATTCGATATTTGAAGGACCACCGGTTTTATAGTCGATCTGTTCCTTTGAATATAGCTCACCAATAAACCATCCACCGTTGAGCAAGGATTTTCTTATGCCTTCTAAAACCTGTTTTTGTGTTTCTATATCGAAATGACCAAATACACAGATCACATTTTGATAAAACTCCGATGGCCATTGAGCTACTGTTAAATCAACATGTTTAAGTTCAACTTTTATCCCTTGGGCTTCAGCCTTGCTGGACAGATGCGTCAAAGCAACATCAGAATAATCCCAGACTTCCGCTGAAAAAGGGTAACCCTGCTGTCTTGCCCGCTCAGCCAGGTATAAGATATTCCGTCCTTCACCTTCAGCAATTGCCAGTGTTTTACCCTCTATTCGGATTTTGTCCGAAATTTGCTGAATGAAAAGATTTGCTGCTGTGCCATACAGATCTTGCGTCCGGGCATACAATTCATTCCAGTGCTGACTCATTTCAGCCTCCATTTACTAAACGATTCAATCAGCTGGAAAACTCTTTAAATGCCTCTAGGGCATTTGCGGCATACATCAATGAAGGTCCTCCACCCATATAGACGGCAACGCCTAAAACTTCTTCCAGTTCCCGTAGGGTCATGCCCATTTTGACTAAGGTTCGAACATGAAAACCGATACAACCATCACAACGTGCCGCCACACCAATCGCCAAGGCAATTAACTCCTTGGTTTTCGGATCAATCACGCCATCACGCATAGCAGTCTGTGACAATTGGTTAAAACTTTTCATTAAATCAGGCGAATCCTGACTTAAAGTTCTTAAACTGCCCGAAATGTTCTGGGTTAATTCTTTGTATTTCATTGCTTCACCTCAAATAAAGAAATCAGCATTCATTTATATATTCAATAGCTTATTTTTCTACCGGATAGCCCTGTTCCAGCCAGGCCTGGTAACCACCCTGAACCGACTTGACCTGGGTAAAACCCATATTCTGTAAGGTATCGGTTGCCAGTGCTGAACGTCCACCCGTACCACAAATCAAATAAATCGGCTGATCTTTAAGATGTTCCAGTGCCTGCTGGGTATCACAATGATGACTGGCTAAGGGATGCTGGTGAATTCGCATTTCCAAAATACCACGTGGATAATTCACCGCCCGGTCTATCGCTGCTGCTTGGAATTCATCTGGTTCCCGAACATCAATCAGTATGGTTTTATGGTTTTGCATCGCCTCAAACAATTCATTTACGCTGACTTCCTGAATCCGGCTTTTTGCATTCCGGATCAATTGCTCTGCAGTTTTCATCATTTTCATTCTTCCTCGGCCATTAAAACGATATTCACATTGCATAAACGATGCTCAGGGAGATTAAAGCGCTTTAGTTTAGGTACTTAATCGTCTGTTTTAGCCCATGAGCGCTGAATAGATTAAATACATAGCTACCCCAACCACGGTTGTGGCAAATATTTTCTGTACCTTGTTACTGTCAATCCGATGCATCAGACTGCGTCCAATGAACATCCCGACAATACAGGCCAGGACAAAGGCCAGTGTGACCGAAACAGGATATTGAAAGCCCTCCAGTACGTGTGCAGAAATGCTGACCCCACCAATCAGGAAAATAATCATGAGAGAGGTCGCCACGATGCTGCGCATATCGAGATCGGTGAATTTACGCAGGGCTGGAACAATAACAAAACCACCCCCAACGCCAAGCAGACCCGTTAATAAACCTGCCACTACACCAATACCAGCCAGAAAGGAGGCCGTTTTCACATTCCAGATCAGACGACCGGTGGTTTGATTGACCTTGCACGGTGCATTACCATGATCATGGACTTTATTAAAGAAGATCCGGTAAGCAACAATCAGCATGACCAGACTGAAAGCCAGCGTCAGCCAGACTGCAGAAACGATATCAGCCAAATGCACGCCATAACGGGCTGAAGGAATACTGATCAATGCGATCCAGAGCGCAGCGCGATAACGTACAATACGCTTGAATAAACCTTCGAACGTTCCAACCAAGGCCGACAGCGTGACTGCCAGCAAGCCTACCGGCGCAGCCTGAGCTACCGTCCAACCCTGACTCGCCATCAGTGCCGGTACAGCCAGAATGCCGCCACCAGAACCGGTTAGACCCAGCAAGCCACCAATCGCCAATCCTTCCAGTATTAATGCCCACATCGCCCTCTCCCTTATCCACAAAAATGATTCAATAAAAGTTGAATTTTTTGTTGAATCACGACACAGGCTTATTTGAAGTAGTTAAGAGGAAGCTTGAGGTAAGAAACACCATTTGGTTCTGGCTCAGGAAACTGCCCTGCTTTCATATTGATCTGAATCGCCGGTAGAATCAGTTTAGGCATACTCAGTCCTGAATCCCGCTGGTTGCGCATCTGAGCAAATTCAGCTTTACTGATTCCCTGATGAATATGAATATTCTGTGTCTTTTGTGTCTGTATATCAGATTCACACACATAGGATTCACGTGTTTCAGGCAAATAGTCATGACATAAAAAGACCCGGGTATCTTCTGGCAACTGAAACAGGCTTTGTACCGAATCATAAAGCTGTTCTGCACTGCCACGCGGAAAGTCACAACGTGCTGTACCATAATCTGGCATAAACAGGGTATCACCCACAAAAACCGCATCACCAATCACATAACTCAGGCAAGCAGGCGTATGTCCCGGTGTTGGAATGTTATAGGCTTTCAATGTTCCGATTTGGAACGACTCATGATCTTCAAATAAATAATCAAAGAGCTGCTGGGCATTCCATTGTTTAATATCCAGATGATAAATCGCGCCAAAAGTTTGCTGAACAATACCAATTTTCTGGCTCATGGCAATCTTGCCACCTAACTCAGCTTTGAGGTATTGCGCTGCAGTCAGATGATCAGCATGGACATGGGTTTCCAGAATCCACTCGACCGTTAAACCCTGCTCTTTAATATAGGCAATAATTTTATCGGCATGAATAGTTGAGGTACTTGCTGATGCCGGATCGTAATCCAGAACGCTATCAATAATGGCGCAGGCTTTGGTTGCAGGATCACGTACAACATAACTGAAGGTATTGGTATCTTCGTGAAAAAAATCTTTTACTATAGGTAAGTTTGACATCGTTAAGCTCCTGACCATTTACGGTGAATCCATACACCCACCAGCATTGCTACAATAAAATAGAGCACTTGATAGTGGCCCAAACCGATCAAGGTGAAACTTGGCGCCGGACAGATGCCGGCAATGCCCCAACCTGCACCAAATAAAACCGCACCTGTGATCAGTTTTTTATCTATCTGATTATTTTTAGGTAAATCAATAGGGTCATTAAATACTGTTTTCGGTTGCGCCGTACGTAATGCTTTCTGGAAGGGAATAAAAGCCACCGCAATCGCGCCCATCATGACAAAGGCCAGACTGGCATCCCAATCGCCAAACAGATCCAGGAAATCGAGTACTTTTTCCGGATTGGACATGCCTGATACCATCAATCCCACAGAGAACAGCGTACCAAATAAAAAGGCAAACACATTTTTCATTTTAGAATGCTCCTGTGATATGACGGATAATATAAACAGCGACAAAACCTGCAAACATGAAAGTCATGGTCGCGATGATAGAACGCTTAGACAGGCGACTGATGCCACAAATTCCGTGACCACTGGTACAGCCCGAACCTAAGCGTGTCCCAAAGCCCACTAGCAGACCTGCCACAATCATCATCAGTGGGCTGGCATTCAATTCGATTTCAGGTTGTACAAACAGACCATAAATAAACGGTGTGAGGATCAAGCCTAATAAAAACCAGATTGCAGGCGTTTTAAACATGGTTTTTGAGTTTAATACTTGCCCAATCAAACCACTGATTCCTGCAATACGGCCATTGACGTAAAGATAACCAACTACGGAAAGCCCGAGCATTAAGCCGCCAATAAATGCGATGAGGAAGTCATGCATGATGAATTAATCCCTATACAATATACTTTTTTATATTATATAATAAAAAATATTAATCAAGCAGTTTTATGGTAAATTATGTAAACTGCACGGGCTACATCAAAAGTTGTGAGGACATTTATGGATATGATTGCTGAAAATGCCAAAATTGATTTTTCTCAAGTCGATTTCGTCAGCCAATGCCTAAAAGTTTTGGCCAATCCTGATCGTCTGAAAATCTTATGTGTCCTGGTCGATGGGGAAATGAATGTTCAGGAAATTGAAGAATCTACTGACATTCATCGGCACTGTTGCAAAGTTAGCGATGAGGCAGCCTTTTGTCTTATTCAAAGGCCTTACATTTCAAAAACTCTGCTTACCAGGCGCATTTCGCCCAGGGGATCACCATAATAAAATGCTGAGGCCTGGCCTTTGCGTAGTGCACGCATCACCTCAATACCTTTGATGGTGGCGTAAGCCGTCTTCATGGATTTAAATCCCAGCGTGGCGCCGATTATCCGTTTCAGTTTGCCATGATCGCATTCAATCACGTTGTTCCGGTACTTAATCTGTCGGTGTTCAACGTCAGACGGGCACCGGCCTTCGCGTTTGAGCAGAGCAAGCGCGCGACCATAGGCGGGCGCTTTATCCGTGTTGATGAATCGCGGGATCTGCCACTTCTTCACGTTGTTGAGGATTTTACCCAGAAACCGGTATGCAGCTTTGCTGTTACGACGGGAGGAGAGATAAAAATCGACAGTGCGGCCCCGGCTGTCGACGGCCCGGTACAGAT
>NZ_VPAU01000027.1:0-18786 GCF_013419095.1 Acinetobacter sp. YH12105 | reverse complement strand
AGAAAGTAACTTAGACCAGTGTTGATCATTCAGCATTGTACGAGGCATAGCGAGAAGTAAATTTGGTTTGGCGATTAAATTTTACTTTCTCGCTATTTTTTTGAACAGAAAATGTCAACAGACCCTAGTGTAATGTACCGAGAATCTACAATTTCTCGGTACATATTCATTTGACGGATAGGCTGAGATCAGGGTAAGCAACTAAAATCAGCTGAGCTTTATTTAGCCTAAGTAACTTATGAATCATCTGCAAAATTAAATTGTGAGCTCATTTCTAAAACGGCTCAATTTCATCTGCAACCAAATTATTCCTGATTCACCTGATATTCCTGGATCACTTCAAGTGCCGCCCGAAATGCTTCCTGAGTTGCTGGTGCACCGCAATATGGCAGGCTATGGAGTAACACTTCCTGAATTTCCTCAACCGTCGCACCGTTGTTAAGAGCGCCCCGAACATGGCCTTTTAGTTCAGTGGGGCTTTTTTGAGCCGTAAGGAAAGCAATGGTAATTAAAGAACGATATTTACGTGGCAATACACCTTCACGTTGCCAGGTTGAACCCCAGGCATGTTCATTAATCCAGTCTTGTAGAGGCTGGGTAAAAGGCACGGTATTTTCCTGTGCACGTTTGACAAAGCTTTCGCCCATGACATCAGTACGCACTTTCAGGCCATTTTCATAATCTTGTTGTGACATGGTTTACCCTCAATTTTCTTATAGCTCTAGCTTAGTGCTTTTTATGCGAAATACCATCGTGCCATAGTCGTAAAAAAGTGGCTAAAAAGCCACTTGGAAAGGTTCTAAAGTGAAATATTCAACTACGATCCCACTTTGGAATTTATGACACCTTTGGTCAAAGTTTGATTTAAGGCGAAGTTGAGTGTAAAGGATCGGTTTGAACAGAAGTATCGGTTCCTGTCGCATCTGCTTTACGAATATGGGGGTTCTCCAACTCCAATACTTCCTGTAAATGCAGATCAAAGACATCTGTGAGCATGCTGTCATAACGACGTGCATTATAGTGAAGCAGTTTTTCTGCTTCTCTATCATTAATAAAGCCATGTTGCTGTGCATCTGTCACATGCTCGGCAAAGCTTAAACCTTTAAACTGACCTTTGTTTTCAGCTTTTTTAAAGCGATCCCAAAGCTGTTCAATATCCAGTAGCAAAGCGAAAGTCGATTCCATGCGTCCAGTGACATCAGTTTCATGGGTATTGTAATAGACATGCTTTTTCAATACCTGACGGAATGCGTTATCTTCCATCATGCTATTTGCAACCTGCTGTTTAAGCTGGTCTGAGGGTTTGTGTACGGGACGGCCAAATGGGAAACATAACAGCTTGACCATGCCTGCTGCTGCACCGGCCGGGAAGTTAGCAAACAGATCATAAAATGCTTCCTGCGCTGTATAGAGTGACTTTTCTATTGCAAGCTGTGCATGCAAACGTTCAGCTTCAGTCTTTTTGCTATGCTCAAAATACTTCAGAATAGAGGAGGCAATAAACAGGTGAGCATGAATATCGGCGAGACGTCCGGACAGCATTTCTTTGCGTTTGATATCGCCTGCCAGTAAACCCAGACACATGTCTGCAGTTAAGGCAAAGTTGGCGCTCAGCCGGTTAATGACCTTGTAATAAGGTCGGGTAAACTCAACCGCACTTTGAGGTGCTGTACTTGAACCACCCGTAAATGCGTAGGCAAAGGAACGGGCGGTACGGTTAAAGGTATATCCCAGATGTTTAAACAATAAATGATCAAAAGGCTTGAGTGCGGCTGCCGGGTCTTCAGCCTGTAAGAGTTGTAATTCTTCATAGAGATAAGGATGGCAACGCATTGAACCCTGACCGAAAATCATCAGGGAACGACTGAGAATATTTGCACCTTCAACGGTAATGGAGACTGGAATCGCCTGATAATAAGGTGCCAGAAAATTACGTGGCCCCATCTGAATGGCGCGGCCACCGACCACATCCATCCCGTGATTCACCACCTTACGCATTCCCTCTGTGGCATAGTATTTGGCAATCGCTGTCATTACAGCAGGCTTGCCGCCCTGATTAAGGCCACAAGTCACCAGATAACGGAAAGCTTCCAGCATATAGGTATCACTGGCAATTTCACTATTGGCTTCCTGAACACCTTCAAACTTGCCGACTGAAATTTTAAATTGTTGACGGATTCGGGAAAAAGCCCCGACATTTAAATAAGTCATTTCTGCCGCAGAAGTAGACAGTGCCGGTAGGGAAATGCCACGACCCACAGCCAGACATTCCATCAGCATGCGCCAGCCCTTACCGGCATTTTTTACGCCACCAATAATCCAGTCCAGAGGAATAAATACATCTTTACCTTCAACTGTACCATTCATGAATGGTGGGCCGGGATTATGACGAGGACCTACTTGGACCCCTTCGTGACTGGCAGGCAGCAGGGCACAGGTAATACCATATTCAGTCTGTTCGCCCAAAAGATGATCCGGGTCATACATTTTAAAGGCCAGACCTACCACTGTTGCAATGGGTGCCAGCGTAATCCAGCGTTTGGAAAAATTCATTCGCAAGCCTAGGACTTCCTGACCTTCAAACTGGCCGTAGCAGACCACGCCAGTATCGGGAATAGCGCCTGCATCAGAGCCCGCTTCCGGACTGGTCAGGCCGAAACAGGGAATTTCTTCACCTCGCGCCAGGCCCGGCAGGTAACGGTTTTTCTGTTCCTCAGTACCATAATGCAGCAATAGTTCACCCGGGCCGAGAGAGTTCGGTACCATGCAACTCACGGCCGTGGTGAGGGAGCGAGAGGAAATCTTGCTCATCACCCGGCTTTGAGCAAAAGAACTAAATGCGCGACCACCATATTCTTTGGGAATAATCAGGCCCAAAAAACCATGCTCCTTAATATATTGCCAGACATGATCAGGCAGCGCTTTCTGCTCGTGAATTTCCCATTCATCCAGCATGCTGCACAAGGTTTCAACTTCATTGTCCAGAAAAGCCTGTTCTTCTAGCGAGAGTTTTGGATAAGGATAGCTATTAAAGGTTTCCCAGTTCGGCGCACCCATAAACAGTTCTTTTTCCCACCAGCTGGTTCCGGAGTCCAGTGCTTCACGCTCTGTCGGACTGATGCTCGGCATGGCATTGGCCAGTGCTTTATAGGCCGGTCTGGAAATAAACGACATGCGCAGAGGGTCGATTATCACCACGAGGCTGATCAGGATGAGTGGGATACCAAGAATCAGTGACCACGGACTAAGAAAGGCACAGACCACTGACACGACCATCAGCACGATTGCACCCGCACTACGCGAGAGCTGAAAATAGAAAACTGCCCATAAACTCAGTAATAGCAGTAGCACAGCGAAAATAAATGACATTGTTATATTTCTCCAGATTTATACAACACCGGCTTTGTCTGGATTTCTCAGATATTTCACCACCGTTCATTCATTTTTAGTCGTTCGAGAATCAGACAGGTTTAGCATTGGATTTGTGAGAATGATCTTTTTAAGTATGGCAACGATATGTTTAAGTCTTGCATCTATTTTGAGGTTGTTGGAAAAATGATCAATCTTCAAGTGAGAACGCGCAAAGAAATGTGAAGATAAGTAATGACTTAATCTTTATCTCAAATAAAAAATGGGGTTTAACGCTCAGTAAAATTTTAATAATGGATATTAAAAAGCCCTCTACTGGAGAGTAATGCTGATCAGTTAAAGAATTTAGAAATAGACTCTTTAACTTTTTAGTCGTTCACGATGGAGTCTTAACTTTTTAAATCAAATATTTGTAAAACATTTGTTACTTTGGTTTTGCCCAAATGAGAAGCGAAACTTCGCAAGGAAGGCATCTTGTGATCCCTCACTGCAAAACTCGTCAGCCACTATCGACTCGTCAATTTGTCATGGAAACCATCATTTTTTTAATCTTGCGGTGCAATACACCTGATGCCTCAAATAGTTGCGGATGACTTTGCTATCTATCAAATATAATACTGAATTTAAAAAAGAAAATGCCAGTCAATTGCTTAACTGACTGGCATTACTCTACTTGAGAGGGCTTTTATTTCATTGGTTTAAACAGGACTAAGCTTCAATGGCCTGAACAGCAATTTTCTTGGCAGGGTCAGTTTTACGACGCACTGCTGGAACCGGTTCGCCGTAGTATTGACGATCGGCAAAGTAGCTTGAACGAACCATGGGTGCTGCCCAGATATTGCGGAAGCCCAGTTTTTGGCCATGTTCGGTATAACGTTCGAATTCTTCAGGGGTCACAAAGCGATCAATCGCTGCATGTTCTTTAGAAGGCTGTAGATACTGACCAATCGTCACATAGTCCACGCCGTGTGCATGCAAATCGTCAAGTAAGGCAAGCACTTCTTCTTCAGTCTCACCAATACCGACCATCAGGCCACATTTGGTTGGAATATCCGGGCAATATTCTTTAAACATTTTTAACAGGTTTAAAGAGTGCTGATAATCAGAACCTGGACGCATCGCCTTATATAAACGCGGTACTGTTTCAATATTATGATTAAACACATCGGGTGGACATTCGGTCATGATGCGCAGTGCAATATCCATACGGCCACGGAAGTCCGGTACCAGAATTTCAAGTAAAGTTTTTGGACTTAAAGCACGTGCTTCTTTAATACAATCGACAAAATGCTGCGCACCACCATCGAGTAAGTCATCACGGTCTACAGAGGTAATCACGGCATATTTCAACCCAAGATTAGCAATGGTTTCGGCCATGTGGCGCGGTTCATCTGCATCCAGGGCATTTGGCCGACCATGTGCTACATCGCAAAATGGACAGCGACGGGTACAGATATCACCCATAATCATAAAGGTTGCGGTACCGCCACCAAAACATTCAGGCAGGTTTGGACAGGCTGCTTCTTCACAGACAGTATGTAGTTTTTGCTCGCGAAGCGTTGTTTTAATCCGTTGTACTTCTTCCGGCGCTGCCATCTTTACGCGAATCCAGTCCGGCTTACGTGGTGTTTCAACCGTAGGGATCACTTTTACAGGAATACGAGCGACTTTCTCTGCGCCACGAAGTTTGACACCCTGTTCAGGTTTACGGTTTTCAGACATATTCAACTTTTCCACTGTTTTTGAAGGGGGAGATGATCAAAGATAGCGCGTTTATTATAACGAACTTAGCTATAAATAGGGCAAAAAGGGGTATTCATTTAAAAAATGTTCTCATCAACCAATATATGTGAGTTAAATACACAAAATCAACAGGATTTACGTCATAATAAGCAGGTAGATTAAAGTGAATTTTTTAATTTTGAGGAGCGTTGAATGCCACGTAAAAAAGAGGTCGTTAGTGGGACTTTCGTTAAATATGATGCGGTAGTTCTAGGTTCGGGCCCTGCGGGCGAAGGCGCGGCAATGAAACTTGCCAAATCTGGTAAGCGTGTTGCAATCGTTGAGATGCGTGAACAGCTAGGTGGTAACTGTACCCATGTGGGTACCATTCCAAGTAAAGCATTGCGTCAAACGGTATCCAGTATTATCCGTTATCAACGTGATCCACTGTTTCAGAAAGTTGGGGACTGGAAACAGTTCACCATGAAGCAAGTATTGCGTCATGCGCATAAAGTGATTCAACAACAAGTAGATACACATTCACGGTTCTATGACCGTAACAAGATCGATATCTATCATGGTCGAGCCTATGTTCAGGATCAAAATACTATTTTTGTATTTAGTCCAGACGGCATTAAAGAAACCTTGATGTTTAAGCAACTGGTCATTGCCAGCGGTTCGCGTCCGTATCGCCCAGAAATTCTTGATTTTAATCATCCACGTGTATTTGATTCAGATAAAATTCTGGATCTGGACTTTTCTATCCAGAAAATCATTATTTATGGCGCAGGTGTAATTGGCTGTGAATATGCATCGATTTTTATTGGTCTTGGGCATAAAGTTGATTTGATCAATACCCAGCACAAACTGTTAAGCTATCTGGATGATGAAATTTCCGATGCGCTGTCTTATCACTTGCGTGAGCAAGGGGTGCTGATTCGTCACAATGAACAGATCGACTTCCTGGAAACATTTGATGATCACGTGGTGATGCACACGCAAAGCGGCAAAAAAATTAAAGCCGATGCAATTTTGTGGTGTAACGGCCGTTCAGGCAATACCGATGGTTTAGGTCTTGAAAATGTAGGTCTGAAACCAAACAGCCGTGGTCAATTGACTGTAAATGATCAATATCAGACTGAAGTTGAAAATATTTATGCTGCCGGTGATGTAATCGGTTGGCCGTCGCTTGCATCTGCTGCTTATGACCAAGGTCGTTGCGCGGGTGCCAATATGAGCGGTGAGCCAGACGTTGCCCCCGTTACTGATATTCCAACCGGAATTTATACCATTCCCGAGATTTCTTCGATTGGTAAAACTGAGCAGCAGTTGACTGAAGAAAAAATTCCGTATGAAGTCGGTCAGGCCTCGTTCCGTCATTTGGCGCGTGCGCAAATTACCGGTGACACTATGGGCGAATTAAAGATTTTGTTCCATCGTGAAACGCTGGAAGTTTTGGGTGTACATTGCTTCGGTAATAATGCATCTGAAATTATCCACATTGGTCAGGCGGTGATGAACAGTCCAAACAATACGATCAAGTATTTTGTGGAAACCACGTTTAACTATCCGACCATGGCGGAAGCCTACCGTGTAGCGACACTCAATGGTATGAATCGTTTATTCTAAGCGAGATGTTTGCCTTGGATTTAAAAAACCCGTAAGTGAAGGCTTGCGGGTTTTTTGTTTTAAATGCTTTAAATCAGCTAGAAGATAAAGCATTGACCAATTCAATTCGGATGAAGATAAAGTTGATTAACTTGGTTTTTAAGCAGCCATTTTTCGGCATTCTTCTGCACAACGGCGACAGGCTTCTGCACATTGCTGACAATGTTCATGTTGGTGCTGACTGCATTCCTCTGCGCAATAATCACAAGCCTTGGCACACAGCTCGCAGATTTCCTGCATAAAAGGCGATTGCTTCTGCTCCATACGCGCGCAGAGCTGACAAATATCGGCACAATCCAGACAACGCTGGATGCATTCACGCATCATTTCTACATGTTCTTCTTTTAAGCAGGCAGCTGCACAAGCAATACAGGTGAGGGAGCAGCTCATACAGGTTTGAACACAATCTGACAAATGACTGGTATTCATCTTTTTCTCCTTAAGGCGATAAACATATTCATGACTGAATACGCTAAGCAGAAAAAGGAAAACACACTAGGTTAATTAGGTGAGAAAAAGTAAAGAATAACTTGGTTATGTAAAAGGATATACGAAAGAATCTTATATTCATCAAGCTTGAAAAATAAAATTCACTCGAGCAGAACTGGCAATATCCCAAAAATAAAACACCATTGAGGTGGTTAGTTCCTCAATGGTGAAAGTGTATACCTCGCTGATCTAATTATTCTGGAAGGCTGGATCGTCCTTTTTTTATTATGATGTTTCTCATTAATACAGGCGACTACCGGCAAGACTGATCCGTTTGAGTAAATGGTGCTGATCGGCTGGAAAAGGACGACTGGAATGTAAAGTCTCGGAATTTTCTTGTTCATAAGCATCTAAGAAAATTGCCGATTGAAACAAAATTAAAAAAGTAATGATCGAAAGTTTATAAATAACCTTGTATTTTTATTATTCTATTGATTATGAATCATTTAAGGTATTGTGCTGTGAATTGTGTTTATTTAGCTGAGTAAATTTCAGCAGTTTAATGCGCACAAAAGGCCTGATTAAAGTATTCAAACAGCTGCGGTGTCTGGATCCATAATGCCACCGACAGAGCAAATAAAAGCAAGAGCGCCACAGCAATCGAGATTTTGAGTATGAGCATAGAATCAGTCATGCACAATTTGCTCCTCATTGACCCAGAAATGTACCAATACGCCAAAAATGCTTAAGGCAATCGACAGCATCCAGACAGCATTATAATTACCACTCAAGTCATGATTGACTCCACCAAGATAACCACCGAAAAACGAGCCGACCTGATGGGTAAAAAACACGATACCGCTGAGCATGGTCAGGTATTTCACCCCGAACATATTCGCCACAATGCCGTTGGTGAGCGGAACGGTCGATAGCCAGAGTAATCCCATAATGACACCAAAGGCATAGACTGTCCATGTGCTCAGTGGCAGCATGAGAAAGGCAGTAATTGCGATCCCGCGTAAGCCATAGAGACCCATCAACAAATGCGGTTTGGAATATTTACCCCCGAGCCAGCCTGCAGTATAGGTGCCGACCACATTAAATAGACCCACCAATGCCAGAAAAATAGTCCCTGTGGTGGCATTAAAACCGTGATCAATCAGATAACCCGGCAGGTGAATGCCAATAAATACCACCTGGAAACCGCAGACAAAAAAGCCCATAGACAGAAACCAGAAGGGTTTATGATTTTTCACTACCAGCAGAATCTGTTTAAAACTGAGGGACACTTTATTGGGTGTAGATGCTGCATTTGGATGAATATACATTGGTGCTTTCAGCATCCAGGCCAGTGGTACAATCAGGGCAATCAAAATCGCACTGACCACCAATGCTCCTGACCAACCGACATTCTGTAACAGCAACAGGGTCGAAGGCAGCATGATAAACTGGCCAAAAGATCCGGCCGCACTGGCAATACCCATCGCCAGACTGCGTTTTTCTGGTGGTGCAGCACGTCCTACAGCAGACAGTAAAACCGGAAAAGATGTTGCAGACAGGGCCAGACCTAAAATCAGGCCCACACTCAGATTTAACAGCAGTCCAGTAGAACTGACCGCCATGAGTAGCAAGCCCACGGCATAGAGTGCCCCACCTAAGGCAACGACAATCTTGCTGCCATATTTATCTGCGAAGGCTCCAGTAATGGGTTGTACTGCTCCCCAGATCAGGTTTTGCATGGCAATCGCCAAGCTAAAAACATTATGTCCCCAACCAAATTCATCACTCATCGGCACCAGATAAAGACCAAATGCATGACGTACGCCCAATGACAATGCCAGAATGATAGCGGAGCCAATCAGCATAAAAATAAGCGCTTTGGAAAATGGAGTATCGGACATAGGGCAGGCAGGCAGATAAAGTCAGCGCTTATAGTATTCGATTCAGGTAAAGGAGGCGATAAAATAAAAATTGATCGAAAGATAAATTTTTTTTATCAATATTTTAAGCCTAAAAAAACGGCCGAAGCCGTTTTGCTGAAACCTGATATTGAACTTAGAAACGCATGCCAATACCGGCATAGGCCAGAATCGGATTAATCTCAATATCTGCCTTGGAACGAATCAGTTCGCCCAACGTACTATCAGTGACGGTAATGGTTGTATCATTTTTCAGATGTGCGTAGGAGACTGAGCCGACCGCAAACCAGGTATCATTAAAGTCATAACTGAAGCCAACCGTAGCGACAGGGGCAAAGACATCTGAGGCTTCAAGTTTTACTTTAGGATCGGCTTCACTTAGCTTACCTTCAAGGGAAGCACCAGCATTGCCTTGTTTAATATTGGCAATCATATGTCCAGCAGCAATCAGGTCCTGCTCGGTACGCGAGTTGATTTCCAGTTCATTAAAATAGGCATACATCACACCTAAGCCGACATAAGGACGAAATTTATTCACTCCGGTTTTACCAAAGTGATACTGGAATTCAACGGCAGGTGTCCAGGCACGGGCCGAGGCAGCAGGGCCATAGGCTTCCAAGTCTGTAATCAGAAGATCATTGGCCAATTCAAGGTTGCCTAAGGCACCCCCCAGGGGGGTTGCGATGGCCGAAAATGGGGCATAGATTTTACCACTGCCTTGTAAATCCACTTTGGGTGGAATACCAGCTTTCATTTCAAAGGAAATATGATCAGTAAAATAGTAATTGGTCATGATGCCTAAAGTCGTGACATCATCGGCTTCCAGACCAGTCCCTGGATTATTCCATTGTTCTAAACCTTGAATGGTGGCTTGCCCACTGAGGGGAGCCGAGATTTCGGGTAGGTTTAAAGCTAAATCGAGTAAAGGCGGGATTTTATAACCTTCACGAATATTGTCGCGTACAGTACTTGACTTGACTGCCCCGACATCACTTACTTCACCATTTTTGACCGCAGTATTGACTGCAAAAGCTTGGGCCTTACCTTGTGGCATCACATGTAGTGCACCCACAGACACAGAAAAGCGTTTAAAGCCATCTCCATCCTGTAGACTAAAATAAGGCGAATCTGCGTGGGCGACCATAGGTAAAGTGACAAGGCCTGCCATACATGCCAGCATTGTTTTCATTGATTTGGAACTCCATGTCCAGTGTATTTATTCGTTTTTCTAGTTCACTAATTATGTGAACTTCATTAAAAAATTCAGTTATAGAACAATAGATCAAAGGTTAACCATCGGTTAAGATTGGTAGCTTTTGTGTGTTTTTTGTATTCAAGGTTTGAGCTGTTAACAAAGAAACATCTGTAAAATAAGTCTTTTAAAATGTAGACAGTTAGTTTAAGTAGAGAAAAATCTGGTTTTTATCTCAGCAAAATTTTGATTTTTTAAGTCCTCAATATAGGTTTTTGTTCCTGAATGAGGCCGATTTTTGCAGCAAGTCGTTTAGGAATGAATTGATTTTTGCTTTCCGTGCTTGAGCTCCAAATAGTACTAACAGAATTTATCCAAGATCCTGCTACCCAGTTGCCTGAGTTTTTTTGTACAATAGGCGCATATATTATTGAGTGAATCATATGAGCACCCAAACGCCTCCCAAAAAAAAGCCTCTGGTTAATTTACCTTTCCCGATCAAACAAGCGGAGCAAAATGCTGCGGAAGAAGTTCTGGAAGATTTAAGACCAAGACCGCAGCGTTATGCTGACCGTACCTGGATGCCGCCACGCGGTACGCGTCGTTCAATGGGTAAACGTTAATTGGTCGAACTCAAAAAGCTATGATGAGTCATGGCTTTTTTTGTGTAAATTTTTAGATATTCAGCAATTAATATTTCATCTATTTCCTTATTTCTCGAGCAGATAAAACCCTGGCCAGATTTTTCTCATTTCTCATTTCTCATTTCTCATTTCTCATTTGCATGATCTTGATCGAATACATGCAGCATCTCAAAAAGCTCATCGCTAAGCAGAATAAAATAATTAGTTGATCTATTGACCTTGCACATCTTATACCCATAAAAAAAGCCAATTCAGAAATTGGCTTTTAGAGAGATAAGTTATTAGCGAATGCTTTTACGTGCTTTATTTTCCGGTTTTGGTGGGGCAATTTCTCGCTGTTCTTGCCAGACATCAATAAAGTCTTTTTCATTAATATTATACAGCTCAAGTAGCGCTAAAATCACACCCCCAAACAGCATGGCACCTTCGGAATGACTCTGAAAATCGACCAGTTTGGTATTTAGATTATGCAGGATATCTTCAATTTCGAAGACCCGTTCCCGCCCATTGCTGTCGGTCGGATAGATCTGGGTATTTAAAATAATCCTCGCCAGACTTTTTTCATTTTCGGTCAATGGCAATTCTTCAATCAGCTCATCAGTCGCAGGATTTAAAATGACTGAATCGCGAAAAATCGTATGTAGGAAGTTTACGCTTAATTTGGGTAGAGGCTTTTCCACAAAAGGGCGGAAAGATTGCGGGAAAATGACATTGCGTGAAATGCCTTTAAACATCGGTGCAATTTCTTCGACTTTATAACCTGCGATCCCGCATCCTAAAGACGTAATAAAATATTTATTTTTAGAATGGTTTTTGGTGTAAATCTTGAAGTCATCGATATAGTGCTGGATTTGTGACAGCGGCATTTGCTGCAAATGCTCGTTCATGGTTGGAATGGCATAGCTTTGACCCGACCAGCCACGACCGACGCCCATGACTGCACCAAAATGCTCAAGCGCTGTTCTTGCTGCGCCTGCGCTATGCTGACCCGCCAGATTGCTGCCAAAAACAAACACGGTATTTTCCGGAAGGGATTTAACAATACTTTCATCGTGATAGTGGTAAGTCATAATTGTCTATTCGAGGCCATCCTGATCTTCATGTTGCCTTTGATCGGGGTTGGGGTCAAGTAAAAAGCAGGGATGGCCTGAATGTTGAAAGACTGACTAAATATGAGAATTCTCAACATATTTCTCGACTGTCATCATCTGTTGGATTTCGGTATTTTGGCTATGGAATCTGCTCCGGCAAGTCTGAAATCTGCTAAAATTCCTGATCCGCATTCGAGTTGAGACATGTAGCTGTGACTGATAAGCAACCCTTTGAATTAGTAACCAGTTATCAACCCGCAGGTGATCAGCCACAGGCCATTGAAAAGCTGGTCAAGGGTATTGAACAGGGCTTTCATGATCAGCTTTTACTGGGCGTTACCGGGTCGGGTAAGACTTATACCATGGCCAATGTGATTGCACAGACCCAGCGTCCGACCATTGTCATGGCACATAACAAAACGCTGGCTGCACAGCTTTATGGCGAATTTAAAGCATTTTTCCCGAATAACGCCGTCGAGTATTTTGTCAGTTATTATGATTATTATCAGCCGGAAGCTTATGTGCCATCTTCAGATACTTTTATCGAGAAAGATGCCGCAATTAATGACCATATTGACCAGATGCGTCTTTCCGCGACCCGATCATTATTAGAACGTCGTGATGCAATTATTGTCGCATCAGTTTCTGCAATTTATGGTTTGGGTGATCCGAATGCCTACATGAGCATGTTGCTGCATGTGGTGGAAGGCGACCGCATTGGTCGTGATGACATTATCCGCCGTCTGGTCGAAATGCAGTATTCGCGTAATGAACTGGAATTCCTGCGCGGTACTTATCGTATTCGTGGGGAAATTATCGATATTTTTCCGGCAGAATCGGATCAGGATGCCATCCGGATTGAACTGTTTGATGATGAAGTCGACTCCATCCGCTGGTTTGATCCACTGACCGGAAAAATGGTGCGCAAAGTCCCGCGGGTGACGATTTATCCCAAAAGTCACTATGTCACGCCAAAAGACAATTTATCCCGCGCGATTGAAACCATTCGGGAAGAACTCAAAGAACGACTGGTGTTCTTTCGTGAAAATGACAAATTGCTGGAAGCGCAGCGGATTGAACAGCGTACCCGTTATGATCTGGAAATGATGCAGCAGTTGGGCTATACCAATGGCATCGAAAACTACTCGCGTCATTTGTCTGGACGTCCTTCAGGCGAGGCGCCGCCAACCTTGTTCGATTATATTCCCGATGATGCCTTGCTGATTATTGATGAATCGCATGTGACTGTGCCACAAATTGGTGCCATGTATAAAGGCGACCGTTCGCGCAAAGAAAATCTGGTGAATTACGGCTTCCGTTTGCCAAGCGCGCTAGATAACCGCCCGATGAAATTTGAAGAATGGGAACGCATTGTCCCGACCACCGTTTATGTCAGCGCAACGCCAGCACGTTATGAACTGGAAAAATCGCAGCAGATTGTCGAGCAGGTGGTACGTCCGACCGGTCTGATCGATCCTGAAATTGAAATTCGTCCGGTACTGACGCAAGTCGATGATGTACTTTCAGAAATTAATCTGCGCAAAGATATCAATGAGCGGGTACTGGTCACCACCTTGACCAAGCGCATGGCAGAAGACCTGACCTCTTATTTAAAAGAGTACGGGATTAAGGTCGCTTATTTACACTCGGATATCGATACTGTTGAGCGCGTCAAGATCATTCATGAGCTGCGTACTGGCGTACACGATGTGCTGGTCGGGATTAACCTGCTGCGTGAAGGTCTGGATATGCCGGAAGTGTCACTGGTTGCGATTCTGGATGCCGATAAAGAAGGTTTCCTGCGTTCTGAGCGTTCTCTCATTCAGACTATCGGGCGTGCTGCGCGTAACCTGAAAGGGAGGGCGATTTTGTATGCAGATCGAATAACTGACTCAATGCAAAAAGCCATTGATGAGACAGATCGACGTCGTGCCAAGCAGATTCAGTTTAATGAAGAGCATGGTATTACTCCGCGTAGCGCAGTCCGTCAGGTAATCAAGGAAATTGATACCGGTGAAATATTGGATGATGATTCAATTGAATTGAAAGCTTCTGATCAGGCGCGCTCGATCAGTGCAGATGAACGACATATCATGGCAGACCCGAAAATGTTTGCGAAGCATATTAACAAGCTTGAAAAGGAAATGCTGAAAGCCTCTAAAGAGTTACAGTTTGAGCAGGCTGCGCGTATGCGTGATGAAATTGTGCGTTTAAAAGCCCAGATGTTTGATTGATTTTTTTTACATGAAGTTTTATTTCGATGACCTAAAGTCAATCATAAACCAAACATAATGTAACAAATCAAGTGCTTGGATAAGGCTATTGTAAGAACAGAAAATTTTTAAATAAATATTTTGTGAACATATAATAGGTATTTTTATGACAACTCAAAATTCTTCAGGTAATGGATTGAAGCTGGCAAAAATTGCTGTGGGTAGTGCGGTTCTTCTTGGTTTGGGCGCGGCGACGATGGCCTATGCGCAAAATGAGCCATTAGCCACTGTTGAAAAAGTAGAACTGGACCGTTATTTGGGGACTTGGTATGAAGTGGCGCGCAAGCCTTTGTCTTTTCAAAATAAATGCGATCGTGATGTCACTGCAACCTATACCTTAAATGAAAATGGCAATATCGTGGTGGATAACCGCTGCATTAAAAAAGATGGTAGACAAACCCAGTCGCTGGGCGAGGCATTTGTGCAAAATCCACCACAGAATACCAAGTTAAAAGTCAGTTTCTTGCCGGACTTTATTCGCTGGATTCCGGTCGCTCGTGGCGATTATTGGGTCTTAAAACTGGATGAAAATTATCAAACTGTTCTGGTCGGTGAGCCTAAACGTAAATATATGTGGATACTCTCACGTAATCCACAACTGGATAAAAATGTGGTGAATGAATATTTACAATATGCACAGTCGGTGGGTTATGACCTGAGCGATGTGATTCATACCAAACAAACTCAAAGATAAAAATATCGTCTTAATGGAAACCATGCTACGGCATGGTTTTTTTATTTTATATGTCGAAAGGCAATCTAAAATCGAGAGATAGCTGCATTTTAAATAGATGAAGCATCAAGCTTTCTATTGTACTAATCGTTATAATGCCGGCGAACGAAAGTAGAGTTTAAATATGTATAAAGGCATCGCGTTATCTGTCTTGGCCTCCGTGGTTTTTGGAGTGCTCTATGTATTTACGCCTTTTTTACAGCCTTTAGATAGTGAACAGACCTTTGCATGGCGCATGCTAGCGACCTTGCCATTCCTTACAGCCTTCATGTGGTGGTCGGGTGATCTGCAACATATCAGCAGTATCTTTAAGCGGGTTTTGCAGCAACCTGCCTTGTTGATCTGGCTGCTGATCAGCTCTTTGTTATGTACCACACAGTTATGGCTGTTCTTGTGGGGCCCTATCAATGGCCGTGGCCTAGAAGTCTCACTCGGTTATTTTTTATTGCCTCTGGTGATGGTGCTGGTCGGCTGTATGCTCTATAAAGAAAAATTGTCATCATTCCAGATGGTCGCTGTCGCTTTGGCGGTATTGGGTGTAGGGCATGAGATCTGGCGAATTGGTTCAATCGCATGGGAAACGGTCTATGTGGCTTTGGCCTATCCTTTGTATTTTTTCATGCGGCGTAAATTTGCTACGGATCATTTGGGGGGCTTCTGGTGGGATCTATTTCTGATTTTGCCCGCTGCATTTTATCTGGGTTTTATTTATAGCGACTCGATGCAGCTCATGTTAAATCATTCTCATTTGATCTGGGCAGTATTGGTACTGGGTTTTTTGAGCGCACTAGGACTCGGTAGCTATATTCTCGCCAGCCGATATTTACCCTTTGTTATTTTTGGGTTGTTGAGTTATCTGGAACCTGTGCTGTTGGCCTTTGCCTCGATGGCTTTGGGGGAGCGTGTCGAAGCTGGCGAGTGGCTGACTTATATTCCAATTTGGCTTGCCGTATTGGTGCTGGTGATTGAAGGAATTCTGCATCTATTTAAGCAGCGTAAACAGCAATTAGCGCTTAAGAAAAATCTGGCAAACTATCAGGATCGATTAGACTCTTAAAATTAAAAAGAGATCGAATGAATAAACAACATTTAACAAATTTCTGCTCCACACGGGAAAACGCATGCTTTTAAAATTTTTGAATGCAAAATCATTTAGCTAATTGCAACTATTTCCCAGATTTATAGTGAATATACGTTAAAAACCACTCGTCTCGGTGAGCTTTTGATTCAAAGTTGTCTCCAATTCCATTACAATTATGGGGTTTTGAAATTTATGCCTAGATTTACAATTAATTAGAGGACGTATCTGTGAGCAAAGACACTATCGTTGCCCTACATGCAGAGCACCAAGGTCGCTGGAAAAACCGTGAAGAACTTGCGGAACGCATGATTGCCCTTGTTGGTCAGTTATATCGTGAAAAAAATATTGTAGCTACAGTTTATGGTCGCTCTTTAATTAACCGTTCTGTGATTCAGATCTTGAAAGCACACCGCCGTACTCGCGTACTCGATGTTGAACTTTCGGTTGTAAATACATTCCCAATTCTTGAAGCGTTGGCGAAAGTTGAGAACATCGGTTCTGCTGAAGTTGATCTAGGTAAACTTGCTGTTGAATTTAAAGAAAAAGGCGGCGACATCGATGCATTTGTTGCAGACGCTGTTAAATCTCTAGAAGGTAATGCTGCTGCTGTAGAACATAAAGACGTAGTTCTTTATGGTTTCGGTCGTATCGGTCGTATCCTGGCACGTTTGATGATTGGTCAATCAGGTCTGGGTCGCGGTCTAAGCCTGAAAGCAATCGTGGTTCGTAAATCATCTGATGGTGATTTGGAAAAACGTGCATCTCTACTGCGTCGTGACTCTATTCATGGCCCATTTGCAGGCACGATTTCTGTAGATGAAGAAAACGAAGCAATTATTGCAAACGGTAACTTCATTAAAGTGATCTATGCGTCTAATCCTTCTGAAGTGGATTACACAGCATATGGTATCAACAATGCACTTGTAATCGACAACACTGGTAAATGGCGTGATGCTGAAGGTCTTGCTCAACACCTGAAATGCCCGGGCGCTGCTCGTGTTATTCTGACTGCACCTGGTAAAGGTGACATGAAGAATGTGGTTTACGGTGTGAACCAGGCGGACATCCTTGCTGAAGATAGCATCATCTCTGCTGCAAGCTGTACGACTAACGCAATTACTCCAACACTGAAAGTATTGCATGATAAATACACCGTGTTAAATGGTCATGTTGAAACAGTTCACTCGTTCACAAACGACCAGAACTTGATCGATAACTACCATAAAGCGGACCGTCGTGGCCGTGCTGCAACATTGAACATGGTTATTACTGAAACTGGCGCAGCGAAAGCAGTTGCTAAAGCGCTGCCAGCACTTCAAGGTAAATTGACAGGTAATTCTGTACGTGTTCCTACGCCAAATGTATCACTTGCAATTCTTAACCTGACTTTAGGTCAAGACGTTGATCGTGATGAAGTAAACGAATATATTCGTCAGATTTCAATCGGTTCGATCCTTCAAGGTCAAATCGGTTATACCAACTCGACTGAAGTGGTCTCTTCTGACTTTATTGGTTCACGCACTGCAGGTGTATTTGACGCGCAAGCAACAATCACTTCAGGCAACCGTTTAACTGCTTATGTTTGGTACGATAACGAAGTGGGTTATAGCTGCCAGGTATTACGTATTGCTGAACAAATGGGCGGCGTAAGCTATCCTAAAGTTCCTGCAGAAACAAATGCATAATTTGTTGATGTAGTTTAAAAAAGAGTCTCTATGGAGGCTCTTTTTTTATACTTATTTTTTATTGAAGTCGGGTGGATTCGATTCAATCACGAAATGTAAATCAGCTTGCTGACGAAATATTAATCTGTTAGCTTACAAAGAGTAAGTATATTAAAATCAGTAAGTAATAAAATCCCGAGATAGATTTATGACAAATTATGCAATTAGTCCGTTACTAGGGCAGGTTTTATCAACTGAATGTCCATCACGTGAAATATTGGAACATCTTGCCAATAAATGGTCGGTCTTGGTGTTGCGTTGCCTGAGTAAAGGTGTGCATCGTTTTAGTGAACTGAAACAACGGATTGAAGGGGTGAGTGAAAAGATGCTCTCCCAGACTTTAAAAGTGCTGGAACAAGATGGTTTTGTGCTCAGAACGGTTTATCCGGTTGTGCCACCAAAAGTGGAATATCAGTTGACCATTACCGGTTCACAAGCTGCAGATAAAGTGATGCAAATGATTCACTGGATTGAACGTGGTTTACCAGAAATTTTAGAAAATAAACAACGTGTTGCCAAATAGAAGCTAAATTGCTTTTGGGGTAGCAAGAGATGAAAAAGTCAGAAAATCTGTTGGCTACTTTACTGGCAGTGTATGCAATCATTTTAGTTTTATGCATTGCGATTTATGCAATCTTCAAACTTTTAGATGTTGATATTGCTTTAGCGACCAATCTCTTGCTTTGGTCAGCAACGATCTTTGCACCGCTTGCAATATTAATGACCTATACCAGTTGGCGAGAGCAGAAAGGGGTAGAAGTAATTGCTAATTATTGTAAAGGACTAGTTATTCAACTTGTTGAGCTTGAGCATCTTAGGGCGTGTCCTCATTTGAAAAATTGGTTTTAAATACTTAAAATCCTCCTTTAAGCTCTTTTGATTTCTATATTTTTTCAATGGCACGTACTCTTCTCACCGATGATATCTGGCAGCAAATTCAA
>NZ_VPAU01000026.1:0-18788 GCF_013419095.1 Acinetobacter sp. YH12105 | reverse complement strand
AGATCCACGCACGCGTAGCGGTTTTGAATAAATTCACAGAATTAGGTCGCCCGCATACCCAAGTTGTCTCTTAAATTTGGATTACTTAGAGGAGTTCAGCCTTTCAAACCTTTATACAACAAAGCCGCTCGTTTCTAACAGGTTGTACAGGTTTAGCTCCCTCAAACAAGAAAGCAGTTAGTCTGGTGCAAGGACCACCCATTACCGATATTTTTACCCCTTTTGATATGGCGCTCTCCTGCCTCAAAGGGCAACTACGTAGTGATGTGAGTTTTTCTGTTGGCGCGATTCTGGATCAAACCGGTAAAGATGTAGTCACCAATGGCGGAAGTGGCAAAATGGTGACCCAGGGTGCGGGAGATATGGTGCAGTCTGCCTTGTTTCAGGCAGGCGTCAGTTTAATGAACCGACGTGATCCCCGGATTATCGAAAGTGAAGCCAAGTGGGGGATTCGTGATCCAAGGCAAATTCAGGCCTCCGATTATTATGTCACCGGCAGTATTAACAGTCTGGATTTTATTCCGGGCGGGGGTTTTGACATGCAAATTGCCGGAGTCGGCCCGAATTACAGTCAAACCCGTATTATGGTCGGTTTGGATTTATCTCTGACCGATACCCGCAGTAGTAAAGTGGTGGGTAATGTTTCTTTGCAAAAGCAGATTGCTGCACAGGATTATGGTCTGAGTGCAGGCAGGTTCGCGGGTCGTACACTGTTAAATATTCAAATTGGCAAGGGAGAACGAGAGGCGACTAATTTTGCCTTACGCCAAATGTTGAACCTGGCCACTTTTGAATTACTCAGTCAGGTCGTGCCACCGGCAGTGTTTGCAAGTTGCCGTGCGGAAATTCCACCTGAATTTGGTCGCTTAGATCTCACTCGCAGTTCTGTTGCCTTGCATAAATATAAGAAAAATCAGCAACAAATCAGTACCGATTCCAGCAACCCTGTTCAGGAATCGGCCTCACGTCAGGCAGATTCATTCAATGAAAAAAACAAGTCGACCAATTCACCCAGCAAAGATACCAAGCCGCCTAAGCAGAAAGAATCTGAGGTGATTCAGAATCCTGAAGCCGAGCCTGAAATGAGCAAACAGGAACTGATTAAATATATTAGTAAGACTAAGCGCCCATCTCCGACAAGCAAAATAAATGACAAAAAAGATGTTCAAGAACAAGCCAACAAAGAACAAGCTGAGGAGAAGTCATCCAGTTTATGGGATGCCAATCCAGAGGTAGTGGAGAATTACTGGTCAAATATTCAACGTGATTAAAAGATTTGAAAATGGGCTCGCTCCCATTGTCAGAAGAAGTACTTAGCGAGAGGTACTTCAAAATAACAGTAGGAAGAACAATGATGAAAAACACGATCAAAACAGTCGCATTATCCGTCGCCTTTCTGTCTAGTGCGGGGATGGCATATGCTCAAGAAACCAATGTGGAAGTAGATACCGGTTTACAAGCTACTCTGGATTCTATTTCTCAGCAGGTTGAAAATGGTTCTGCGCTGAATCTGGCAGTGAATACAGGTGATGTTGATGCAAGCGTTGATTTAGAAGCACTTGCAGGAGCAGTAAGAGAAGTACCAGATGCGATTAGTTCAATTGAAGGGACAATTGAAACTACTGCAATTGGTGCAGCGAACACAGGTAGTATCACGATTGAGCAAGGCAGCTTCAATCAGGTGATATCAGACGTATCAGATGAAACATATGACTATGATTTCAGTCAAGTCACCAGTGCAACGAATAATTCTGAAACCTTAGAAGAGTTATCCGAGGTTGCGGATAGTTCAGATCTATCGGAAGTTGTAAGTTCATCACTGTCTACCAACTATAGTGAGCAGATCAATGAAACTTTAAGCAATTATAGTGTAGCGAACATTGCCTATAATGCGGGTACCATTGATGCCTCTGTCAATGCGATTGCAGAAGGAACTCAAACTGCTATTAACAATAGCATCACAACTACCGCTATCGGTGCTGTAAATAGCGGCAGTATTACTGTGACGGTTAAATAAACTCTTGTTCAAGGTGAACAGAGGTCTAATTATTTGCAGATAGTTAGACCTCTTTATCTTATAATAAAATTGCTATAACTGGTTGTTTATTCATCGGATAGAAAAATTATTTATTTTATGACACGATCTATTTTAGAGGTTTAATCACTTCGAATTTAAAAGTAAGCCATTCATCTAGGATCAAGTCAGGAATCATGAATAACACATTAGATTGAACTAGAGTCGAGCTTTGAATATTTTTAATTTATTTCATCAGATAGACAAAATAAAAAAGAGCGCATAAGCGCTCTTTTAAAATTGATTGTCGAGCTTAGTCGCGAACAAATTCAACTGTGCCATTTGCCAAAGATTTTACGCGTGCCAGTGACTCCACACGGTAGCCTTTTTCAAGCAGCAAGTCGCGACCAGGCTGGAATGATTTTTCAATCACAATACCAATACCGACCACTTCTGCGTTTGCCTGATGAATCAGATCGGCCAGACCCAGCGCCGCCTGACCATTCGCCAGGAAGTCATCAATCACTAAAACCTTGTCGGTTGAGCTGATGTGTTTATTTGAAATTGCGATGGTGCTTTCAGTCTGTTTGGTAAATGAAAACACTTTAGAGCGGTATAAATCATCTTTCAGGGTCAAAGACTGGTATTTACGTGCAAAGATGACAGGTACACCAAGTTCTAAACCTGCCATCACTGCAGGTGCAATACCTGATGCTTCAATCGTAATAATTTTGGTGATACCAGCATCCTTAAACAGACGCGCAAATTCTTGACCAATTAATTGCATCATGACTGGGTCAATCTGGTGGTTTAAGAAAGAATCCACTTTCAAAACTTCTTCAGAGAGAACGATGCCTTCGGCCAAGATTTTCTGTTCTAGTGCATGCACGGGAGAATCCTCAAGAGCAGGTGCTTTTTCAAGCAAAAGCGTATTGTAAAAAGCACCCGGAAAAAATCAAGTGAAATTCGCCAAAATCTTAGTTGCTTGCACCTTTATAGTCAGTTAATAGCAAACCATAAGAGGTTTTCTTGTCTACATGCGAAACTTTGACTGGCAGATAGTCAAGTTTCGGTGCCAGCCAGAAGATGGTTTCACGACCCGGCTTGCTATGCTTCATCACCACCTTGATGGTATTAAAAGAACCATATTTGGTACTGACCGTTTCTGAACCTTGTCGAACAAACTTACGGCCTTCGACCTCTTTAGCATCAGCAAGATAATAATTCGATTTTAAGCCACCATTTTTTAGATCTTCACGAATTTGTAATTCCGCATTCAGTTCATCCAGAACATCGGCTCTCCAGGCAAAAGAACGCTTTTCATCATCTTTTCTGGTATTGATGGTTTTGCTGGAAGGATTAAAGTTAATACTCATGGTGTTGTTATGTACCAGGATTTTACTGCTACGACTGAAACTGCTGGAGCCAATCTTGCCGTTATTAAAGGTGAAACGGCTGGTTTCAGTTGCTGAAGCAATACCACCGGCTTTTGCAGCAAAGACGTAAGTCCAGTTATTGCCGGATTTACTCAGAGTACGGGTGGCAGAACCCATATTCTTGCCATTATAGCTAAATTGATAATTGGCTTGGAAAGGCGTCATGGCAAAAGCCTGGCTAGAAATACCAGTCAACAGTATTGCACCGCTTAGACCTGTGGTCATCGCTAAAGTCTTAAATACAGTCTTCACCATTAGTCATTTTCCTATATTGGTTAAACGGGCAAAATATCTTACTTGTTGTAGCTTTTATTCTTTAGGCAAAATATGGAAATTTAAGGGATATTTCTAGCAAAAATGTATCTTTCATGTAGTTTTTTTCAACAAAAGTTCAAAAAACGAGATTGAATAGTATTCAAGACGGATCTTTCTGTTTGATCGGGGTCACCAGGTTATCGTCCATTTCGTCTTCATCCCAATTTTCCTCTCTGTCTTGAGAAAGTTTCCTAAACAGGGCTGCCAGATTCACATTACCAATCACCACCAGTTCAGCTTCGCGAAGCACTGCATGATTCACATGAACTTTACCTAGAGTATCAATAATCGAACGGTTTTTGCCTAACCAGCGGTTCAAGTCCAGATACAGCAAGTCATCAATGACTTTAATAACGCCAAGTTTTTCCAGAATCATGCCCAATGGATCTTTGTTCAAGATGCGTTGATAGAAGAACAGGGCAAAACGCACCCCAAGCTTATACAACAGATTTGGATATTTGGCGTCAATAAGCTGTGTATCACTGATTTGCTCGAATACAATCAGCTGGGTGGTCTTATTCAGTTCCATCTGAACCAGCTTCAAGTCTACCGACAAAGTGATATTCAGGCCTTTATAGTCTAGTGTCGCGTAGAGACGCAGCCAGTCTTCATGCAGGTCTGCGTGTAAGTCTTTCAGTGCATCGACATTGTCGGTGACAAAGCGTTGAAAAGTTGCATTTAAGAAGACTTGCGATAAAGGGAATTCACGCTCATCCTCAATAAATCCTTCCGCTCTCTGATACACTTGGCGGATTCGGTTGGAAATATTGGAAATTAGCGTTTGCATATTGAAGCATCCTAGCAACTTTATTTTTGACTCGAAGTGTATCTTGTCGAATTGTATGAAAAATACAAGTATTCAAGCTTGAAGTTTAGCAAAATAAATAGCACCATTTTTATAGTTTTAGTTATGTAACGTTGAAGATTTGATGGATTTGGCATTTTTAAAATAGAAATGCCCAATTTGTTTGTTTTTAATCTTTAAAATACTTTTTTGGGGAACTGAACTCAGGACTGAGTTTGGGTAATGTGATAAACAATGATATTAATGCCTCTGGTCAGAACCTGGTGGAAAGATCCAGTGTTTAGCAGTGCCGTGCTCACCGCAGGCATTCTGCATTTGATCGTATTGACACTGGAATTTGGTATGCCGCAAGATCGGGAGACCAGCACCAAAGAAATTGCAGTCAGCTTGCGACAAACAGATGAAAAAATTGAACACGCTGATTTTCTGGCCCAGACAGACCAGCAAGGGTCTGGCAAGTTTCGAGAAGCGCATCGGATGTCGAGTGATATGCCATCTCCTTTGTTAGAGCAGAAGGCAGGGGAAGAACAACAAGAAAGTCCGGATCTGCTGCAACAGAAACAGGAACTCAGTTTTGAAGAAAAAGTGCTGATGACCACCTTGAGCTGGCAAAAACAGGCAGAAGAAAATCAGCGTAAAAAAATGCAGGAGCAGTTACAAAGCCAGTTTCAGGCCAAAGCAGCCATGGTGGCCAGTCTGGAAGCGCAATATTTACAGCGTCAGCAAAATTTTAGTCGTCAGCAAAAAATTAAAACTGTGGATGGTATTCAATCCAAGCAGGATGTCTCCGCAGCCTATCTGGAAAAGTTCCGTCAGAAAGTAGAGTTTTATGGCAATCAGTATTATCCGGAAGCTGCCAAGCAGCAGAATCTGGCAGGTGAAGTTCGTCTGATGGTGATCCTGAATCAGAATGGAGGGATTCGTGCCATCCGATTAATTGACAGTTCAGGACATGCCATGCTGGATGAGGCTGCGAAATCTTCTGTACGTAAAGCGGCGCCATTTGGTGCGTTTGATGCCAAAATGAAGGAAATTTCTGAATTGCGGATTATCCGAACCTGGCGTTTTGATCCGGCTGAAGCAGAGTTCGAAGTACGTTAATTCATTCTAGTTCTCTCTCCCTTTGGGAGAGAGTTAGAGAGGGGTTTTAACAGGTATTAGAACCTCTCCCTTGCGAACTCAGAATATATTCTGAGGATTCTCATCTCCTAGAGGAAGAGCGAATATAAAGCATTAAAAAAGCGAGCCTCAGCTCGCTTCCTTCATTTTCTTTTAAATCTTAATCTCGTTCCAGATAAGGATTTTCAAAACCCAGCTTGGCCAGAATTTCAATTTCAATGCCTTCCATTTCTTCCGCATCTTCATCTGATGTTTCATGATCATAACCCATTAAATGCAAGGTGCCATGCACCAGCATATGGGTGAAATGCGTCAACGGCGCTTTTTGCTGCTCAAGCGCTTCAGCAAGTACCACAGGAATACAGATCACCAGATCGCCAATGGGAAAGGCATCCAGAAATTGCGCCATTTCATCTGGAAGATCGCTCGGAAAAGACAGGACATTGGTCGATTTGTCTTTGCCGCGATATTCCAGATTCAGTTTATGACTTTCATCATGATCGACACAGGCAATTCCGATTTCGCAATTACTTTGCGTACCGATATGACCTAAAGTGGTTTCGACTACTTTTTTAATAGAGGCACGTTTTAGTACCAGTTCAGGTGACTGAAAATCCTGCTGTAAGGAAAGACTAAGTTTCAACACAAATCCTTAAATTGAAAGCTTAATGCTGTGCATCTGCGGCAGCATTATTTTCAGCGATCAAGGCGTCCTGACGTGCTTTACGTTCGGCACGTGCTTCTGCACTTAAACGCTGCTGATCACTGTCCCAGCCTTCATAGGCTTCAACAATTTTCTGTACCAGTTGATGACGAACCACATCACGCGAATGAAAACGGGTGATATGAATTTCAGGGATTTTATCAATCACACGCAGGGCATGTGAAAGACCAGACTGTTGGCCGCGCGGTAAATCCACCTGCGTCACGTCACCAGTAATGACCGCTCGTGAACCAAAACCTAAACGGGTCAGGAACATTTTCATCTGTTCTGGGGTGGTGTTCTGTGCCTCATCCAGAATGACGAAAGAATGATTCAAGGTACGGCCACGCATATAAGCGAGTGGCGCCACCTCAATCACTTGACGTTCAATCAGCTTGGCCACTTTTTCAAAGCCGAGCATTTCATACAAAGCATCATACAATGGACGCAAATAAGGATCGATTTTCTGGCTTAAATCCCCTGGCAAGAAACCCAGTTTTTCACCGGCTTCGACCGCAGGACGCACCAGTAAAATGCGCTGGATTTCATTGCGTTCCAGCATGTCCACAGCAGCAGCGACAGCCAGATAGGTTTTACCGGTTCCGGCAGGACCTATACCAAAAGAAATATCACTTTGCAGAATACGCTGTACATAACGTTTCTGGTTGGCACCACGCGGATTGATCCGGCCTTTACGGGTTTGTAACCAGACATTGTCCAGGCCGGTATGTTCTTGGTCTTCTAGATCTTGCTGGAGTTCACGGTCAGTCTGACTGCCCTGAATCATTAGGTGCAGGGTATCTGCGCTGATCTGCTGGCTCTGTTCAGATTCTTCGTGTAGACGTTGCAAGAGCATTTCGGCTCTTTCAACGGCATCGATTCCACCATCCACAATAAAACTCTCTCCGCGATGGGAGATTTTGACATCTAAACGTTGTTCAATTTGCTTCAAATGACCGTTATAAGCACCTAACATCGCTTGGATACGGTCCATTGAAATCCCAGGAAAAGCTACTGTACGTCGAATCGCTGCAGTCAAAGAGTATTCCTTATGAAGTGTACGTTATATGCTCTACATTACGCCACGTCAGGCTCAAGATTCAAGAGTTCACCATAAACTAAATTCAAAGTTTTAATTTCGGTCACTTCGATCTCGGCAAAGCGACCTACCCAGGCAGGATCACCAATAAAGTTGACATAACGGGTGTTGTCCGCCGTACCCACCAGAATATTCGGATCTTTATCAGAGACTTTCTCGATCAGTACCCGCTGGATGCTACCGAGCATGGCATCCGTTTTGTCAATACTCGAGCGTTTAATCCATTGCTGAACTTTGGCCAGACGTTCTTTTTTGACATCTTCCGGAATGGTATCTTCCAGTTCTGCGGCAGGCGTACCCGGACGTTTTGAATAGATAAAACTATAAGAATGATCGAAATCCAGATCCTGAATAAACTGATAGGTCTCTGCAAAGTTCTCATCGGTTTCACCCGGGAAGCCAATGATAAAGTCTGAAGATAAATGCATATCGGGACGAACTGAGCGTAACTTTTTAATCTTCTCGATATAGACATCGATGGTATGGTTACGTTTCATGGCCTGAAGCACATCATTCGAGCCACTTTGTACCGGCAAATGCAGATGCGAAACCATTTGTGGCAGGTCACGATAACACTGGATCAGGTCATCATTAAATTCGAGTGGATGCGAAGTGGTATAACGAATCCGGCCAATGCCCGGAATATCCGCGACTAAACGCAACAGATCGGCAAAAGTACAGATATTGCCTTCAAAGGTTTCACCACGATAGCCATTGACGTTTTGACCCAACAGGGAAATTTCACGCACGCCTTTTTCTGCCAGACCCGCAATTTCAGCCAGTACATCATCCAGTGGGCGAGACACTTCTTCACCACGGGTATAAGGCACCACGCAGAATGAACAATATTTTGAACAGCCTTCCATGATCGAAACAAAGGCTTTATAGCCCTCAACACGCGGTTCAGGCAGAAAGTCGAATTTTTCGATATCCGGGAAGGAGATATCTACCAGTTTGATTTTTTCTTTTTTCGGTTTTTCGATCTGGTCAAAATGCTGATCCAGCATTTGTGGCAAGCGGTGCAGGGTTTGCGGGCCAAAAATCATGTCGACATAATTGGCACGTTTCTGGATGTTGTCGCCTTCCTGAGACGCCACACAGCCGCCAACCCCGATAATCAGATCCGGATTCTTGTCTTTCAGTTTGCGCCAGCGCCCCAGCTCGGAAAACACTTTTTCTTGGGCTTTTTCACGGATCGAGCAGGTATTCATCAGCAGAATATCGGCATCTTTAGGATCGTTGGTCAGCACATAGCCATGAGAATCGCCTAACAGGTCTGCCATACGGTGACTGTCGTACTCATTCATCTGACACCCTTGCGTTTCGATATACAGTTTTTTTACTGCAATCTCATGGACAGGGGTGTGCGCTGGCTGGGTAACAGTGTTTTCTGAGGCAGCTGGGGCACCATTCGGAATGAAGGTTTGAACCGTCATGTAGGCTCCTACAAGGTAATACGTTGAAAGAGTGAACGAACAGCCTGATTGACGCATCAAACAGGTGAATAACAATTCAATTCACGGACTGAAATATGGGAAGGCGCATATTTTAGCAGGAAAGTCGCTTAAACTTATAGCTTAAATTAAACGTGGAAAAATATTGATTTATGGGTAAGAATTGTCTGTAGATTAATATTGCTTAATCATAAGGTTACATAACTGAACAATACAGTTGCTTATAATATTTCAACAAAGCTCTTATGATAAGCAACATAGGCTAGGCACAGAATCGATGAGAGAAGGCAAAGGGATGTTGAAACACACTGAAAATATGTATAAATATTATAAATTAATTACGTTAAGTGTGGCGTGTATCTGTTCAGCAAGTACATATGCAGCTGAAGAGCAATTTAACGATGCCTTACGTGCGGCCAATGCAGGTAATACTGAATTATTACAACAATATCGCCTGTCCATGCAGAATGATGCTTTAGGCTATTATCCGGAATACTGGATTTTAAACCAGAATCTTGCCTTGCAACCTGCCAGCCAAATTGTCAGTTTTGCTCAGCGCTACCCGCAATCTGCGATGGCTGAAAAGCTGGCAGCGGACTATGTCGAAGAAAAAGTCAAAATGGCAGATTTCACCACGGCTCAACCGGTATTGCCTTATGTGACCAATGCTGATCCAGCTGAAGCCTGTGCCGTAGCACAAGTTCGTGCCAAAGCCGGTGATGAGCTGGTTTATGCCGAGTTTAAAGAGGTCTGGCTAACCACCAATAGCCAACCGGATTCTTGTACTGGACTTGGTCGAATGATGCTTTCTAGCCCTTTAATGACGGCAGAAGACCGCCAACAGCGACTTTGGGTACAATTGCGTGCCGGTCAGTCAGGTCAGGCTATTGCCACTGCGCAAGGAATCGGTCTGAATCTGTCTTTAGCACAACTCAATTCGATTCAGGCCAATCCAACCAATTATTTATGGTCTGCACCGAAAAACAGTGCGGCAGAACATGCTTATCTGATTTATGCACTGGGACGTCTGGCAGATAGTGATCTGGACTCGGCGTTATCCATTGTGAAACGGACTGCTGAAGGCACACCGGTACAAGTACAACGTGCCTTATACCGAGCTGTGGGGTATGTCGGTGGAACCACAGTCATGAAGAACAACTTTAACCGGGAAGTGTTAAATGCCTTTGATGCCAGTTATGGTCTGCCATTTAGTCCGGAAGAAGCTGAGATTTATGCGCGTCAGGCCATCCGTTTTAGTGCGTGGGAAAGCCTAATCCGTGCGATTGATGCCATGAGCGTCAATCAGAAACAGGAAGATCGCTGGCAATATTGGCTGGCCCGTGCGAGTGAGCAGCGTGCAGATCGTAGTTCAAAGAAAACTGCAGAGAGTATTTATCGTACATTGGCCGCCGGGGATGATTATCACAATCTTCTGGCACGCGACAAGTTGGGACAGCTGACTGCGAGCACACCCAATCCAATTCAGCCATCGAATCAGGCCATGCAACGTTTGAATCAGGATATTCATTTCCGTCGTGCGTTCACGCTACGTAATATCAGTGCACCGAATAACTACATTAACCGTGAATGGAACTGGGCAGTGCGTCAGGCCTATCTGAAGAAAGATGATGAGCTGTTGCTGGCCGCAGCAAAGCGTGCCATGGACATGGGCTGGCATGATCGTGCCATTTATGCAGCTGACCGTACCGTGAACAAACATAACTACAATTACCGTTATCCAATGCCGCACCAGAACTACGTGGTCAGTCATAGCCGCAATGCCGGGATCGATCCGGCTTGGGCTTATGGCTTGATGCGTCAGGAAAGCCGTTTCAATACCGTGGCACGCTCACATGTGGGTGCCGGTGGCCTGATGCAAATCATGCCAGATACTGCCAAGCTGGTGGCGCGTCAAATGGGTGAGGCTTATAATCCGGCAGCTTTGACCGATATGAATACCAATATTCGTTACGGCACCTTTTATTTATCGACCATTCAGCGTCAGCTCAGCAACAGCCCAGTCTTGGCAACCGCAGGCTATAATGCCGGACCAAACCGTGCCCGCCGTTGGCAGCCGGAATTTCAGGGCATGGCAGCAGATCAATATACTGAAAGTATTCCTTTACTTGAAACTCGGGATTATGTGAAACATGTCATGACCAATGCCACACATTACGGTCTCTTGTTGGGACAGGGTGCACAGTCCGTGGGTAAGCGTATGCAACTGATACCATTACGTAATACACAATAAAATTAAAATTATTGGGGATGGTGATTTATTCATGAAAATAATGAAGGATCGTCGAGTTTGGGGGAAATGGGCAGCGCTTGTATTCTTGGGCAGCAGTCCGGCAGCATTCGCCATGCCGACAGACTATGTTATGGATGTAGAAATGGTGCCGGCTTTGTGTAGCCTGTACCCTGAATATGCAAAGAAACGAAAATGTCTAGAAGGTTATTCCTTGAATATTTCCGGCTTATATCCTCAGGCTACGTCAGAAAACTGTACCACCAATAGCTCTGCAAAACTTTCACCGCTTCAGTCCAAGGTGGTGGCCAGAATCATGCCGGATGAAAATACCCGGACCATTTTGTGGCGCAATATCGGTGGCTGCGTGCCGATGAATGCCAGCCAATATTTCCGGACGATTATCAATTATGCAGACCGGCTTAAAGTGCCGGCAGAGCTGACTGAACAGGAAAATATCACCATGTCAGTCGATGCGCTGCGCGTGAAATTTGTGAGAATTAATCCGCAATTACCCGCCAATGCTTTGAGATTTAATTGCCAGCTTACTCAAGCTAGCAGCGTGTTGACCTCGATCAAAGTCTGTTATCACAAAAATGGCAATTATAAATCCTGTCCTGCCAACATTATTAATACATGCCCAAAAACTGTCACAATAAAAGGAACATACTGAGCTTTTTTGCCGGTTTAATTTATATTTCCTATCAGACTTTAGATGAAATCCGTCCTCTTTTATATGCATCCGGCAAAGGATTGGAGTACAATCTTTCGCGTTTACGATTATTAGATTAAATACTAACTATTTAATCGCGTTGAATATCCTCAATTGGAGATAATTAGATGAAGCAAGCAGTTCGTGTTGCCGTTACTGGCGCTGCAGGTCAAATTGGTTACAGCCTATTATTCCGTATCGCAAGCGGCGAAATGCTAGGTAAAGATCAACCAGTGATTTTGCAATTGCTCGAAGTTCCTTTTGAGAAAGCTCAGCAAGCGCTTAAAGGCGTAATGATGGAGCTTCAAGATTGTGCATTCCCGCTACTAGAAGACATGATCGGTACTGATGATCCTAAAGTTGCATTCAAAGATGCTGACTACGCGCTATTAGTTGGTTCACGTCCACGTGGTCCAGGTATGGAACGTGCTGATCTGCTTAAAGTGAACGGCGAAATCTTTATCGGTCAAGGCCAGGCACTTAACGAAGTTGCGAGCCGTGACGTTAAAGTTCTTGTTGTAGGTAACCCTGCGAACACGAATGCTTATATCGCGATGAAATCTGCTCCAGATCTTCCAGCGAAAAACTTCACTGCAATGTTACGTCTTGACCACAACCGTGCTGCATCTCAAATTGCTGCTAAAACCGGTAAAGCGGTTAAAGACATCAAAAATCTTACAGTTTGGGGCAACCACTCTCCAACCATGTATGCTGACTACCGTTTCGCTACAATTAATGGCGAAAGCGTTAAAGACATGATTAACGACCAAGATTGGAATGCAAACACATTCCTTCCGACTGTTGGTAAGCGTGGCGCTGCCATCATTGAAGCGCGTGGTTTGTCTTCTGCTGCTTCTGCTGCAAACGCTGCAATCGATCATATGCGTGATTGGGCTCTTGGCACAAATGGCGAATGGGTAACCATGGGTATTCCTTCTGACGGTTCTTACGGTATTCCTGAAGGCGTTATGTTCGGTTTCCCTGTAACGACTGAGAACGGTGAATACAAAATCGTTCAAGGTCTAGAAATCGACGAGTTCAGCCGTGAGCGTATCAATGTTACATTGAACGAACTTGAAGAAGAGCGCGCAGCGATTGCTGACATGCTTAAATAATTTGATCGTTTAGATTAAGTTGAAAGAGCACTCCATTCGGGGTGCTTTTTTTATATCTCTATTTTTTTGATGAACAAAAAATAACATGCTGTGATGCAGCAGCAACTGAATCTTGCTTAGGCTTGGACTAAGCTAAAAAACATAAATAATCCAATAAAAGGCGAGGTGAAGAAGATGTTTGATCAACACCCAACGTTAGAAATGTTTTTTCAGCAACTTGGATTGGACTCGAGTCCCGAGGCGATTGATGAGTTTATCAAGACCCATCAAATTGGCATGGACGTGCCTTTGCACAAGGCGCCGTTCTGGTCGAAATCCCAGCATGATTTCCTGATTGGTCAGTGGAAAAAAGATGATGAATGGGCAATTTTAGTTGATGTCCTGAATGAACAATTACATAGCGAAGCCCAAGGTTCTGGATCATGTGATTTATAAATGAGTATTTAAGGATTTATGCCAGTTCTTATTTTAGGGATGGTAAAGGTCTTATTTTTAGTTTAGAGCATATAACAGGAGCAAGTGGATCATGTTCGAACAACAGCCAACTTTAGAATTATTATTTGAACAATTGGGTTTGCCTGCTGATGAAGCCGCAATTAATGAATTCACCCATACCCATCAGTTGCCATCTGAAGTCGCTTTACCGGATGCCGAATTCTGGAGTGAGGGCCAAAGTGCATTCTTACGCGAGCACTGGCATCAAGATGATGAATGGATTGTGATTATTGACAAACTGAACCAGCTGTTACATGTCGAAAGTGACAAGCAAGGTGTTTAAATTATAGTCTACAAAAAGAAACAACAAACCTAGTCAAATGACTAGGTTTTTTTTGTCTTATCTTATAAGTTAGATCTATAAATAATTACAATTTATCTGATATAAGGAGGGCGACATGCTCATGAAGAACCAACCATCCTTAGAAATGTTATTTTCTCAACTCGGTCTGGCCAATAGCGCTGCTGCCATTGAGTTGTATATCCGGACTCATCAACTTCCAGCAGGCCTGTCCTTGCACGAGGCACCATTCTGGAATAAATCCCAGCGTTCATTATTGATTAGTCATCTGGTACAGGATGATGATTGGGCAATCTGGGTGGATGAGCTGAACCAGCAATTACACATGGATGCCTACAGACGTCAGCCTGCTTAACTGTGTTATATCTTGGTATTACTTAAAAAATGAAAGTGATGCTCAAAAGAAAACGCCTCAAATGAGGCGTTTTCTTTGACGCTGTTAAGCTTAATGCATTTTACTTTTTAATATTTTGATAAACCATTCCTGCTGACGATAATCACTAAAGGCATGATGCTGCTGCAACAATTCCAGTTCACATTCAGCCGTTTTGGTGTATTTACCTAACCAGTGACGTGTCAGGGCCGGCTCATTTTTACTTGCACTGGCATAGGCCAGTAAAAAATAAATATCGCCATGTTCATAACTGGCCATCGGCTTAAGAATTTGCTGGGTAATCAGGGCAAAATGCTGCTCTTTGGTCAATTCAAAAAACATCATATAAGCCTTGGCCAGATGCAAGGATAAATTGATATACATGCGCAGCGGCATTTCTTCAAATTCCACCCGGCCTTGTTCAAGTAAGACAATCGCTTCTTGCAGGAAATGTCGCTGTTCCTGACGCAGCTCACTTAAAGTCACCAGCTGTAAACGAAGATCAGCACGTTCAAGCGTTAATTCTGGCGTATTGCCTTTTAAGTACAATTGGTCAGTTTCACCCAGTCGCTCAATAATCTGCTTGGTTGTTAATCGCATCAACGCAATCCTCATTTCTCAATAATGCCTATATGAGGTTAAAAAAATAAATTTAAAGCATGAGCGAGCATTAGACTAGGGCTGTATCGCTTCTTAACCAGGCCGTAATGGATAGACGTTGCTGTTTGGAAATTAAAACTTCATGTAACAAATCACTCTGGAACAGTACAATCCGGTTCGGCTGTGGCTGAATAATATGCCACTGGCCATTTTTATCTTGCAGACGCAATTCACCCCCCCAATCTGCCTGCCATTGTTCATGCAGATAATACACACTGGAAATCATTCGGCCATTTTTAGCTTTAGGATTGTCACGATGCAGCGCATAAAACTCGCCAGCGTGATAGCAGGCAAAATGTGCTTCGATTTCTTTAATGCCTAAATAAAACGCGCGGTTTAAAGCTTGAGAAAACTGTTGCAGGGTTTGGGTGTGTAGGTGGGAAATTTGAAATTCAGGTCGTAACCAAAGAATATGATCACTACGGATGTTGCTGACGACGCCATTTTGAATGGCTGCATTACGAAATTCGTTTAAGTGGCTTAAGCATTCCTGACTTACCGCATGTTGATATTCACTAGAATAAGCATCGTCAACAATACTAAAGCCATGTTGATCTAAATCATCTAAGATTTGATCAACATTCCAATCCCCTGGGATGATAACAGCTTCCATTTTTTTCAATTCTCGATAGTGTGGCAAAACAGGTTCGCTATTTTAGTGTAAGAATCGTGCCTGAACGAAACTATTTTTCATGTTAAAATAGCTGTTGATATTAGGAATTAATGAAACATGAATTACCGTCACTCTTACCACGCAGGCAACTTTGCCGATGTCATGAAGCACGTTTTATTGCTTCAGTTGTTGACTCGACTGAATGCAAAAGACAAACCTTATCGCTATGTAGATACACATGGTGGTGCGGGTAAATATGATTTATCGACTGCTGAAGCGCAAAAATCAGGTGAGTTCTTAAACGGTATTCATCGTCTTGTTAAACTGGATGATTCGATCAAGCGTAACGCACCTGAAGGCGTACAACAATATTTGAAAGTTGTTGAGAAAATGCGTGAAAACTTTGGTAAGGGTGCTTATCCCGGTTCACCTTGGTTTGCACTAGAAGGCATGCGCGAGATTGATAAAGCGACCATTTTTGAAATGCAGCGTGATGTGTTTCAGCAGCTTCGTCATAATATTTTTGACAAGCGTGCCGGTTTGCATGAGCGTGATGCTTATGAAGGTCTTTTGGGGGTGATTCCGCCGAAAGAAAAACGTGGTCTGGTGATGATCGATCCACCTTATGAGCTTGAGCGTAAAGATTTTCCACAATTGGTAGAATTACTGGTTGCCGCTTATAAGAAATGGCCGACAGGTGTATTTGCTGTTTGGTATCCAATTAAAGACCGTGCCATGATTGAACGCTTCGAGAAAAAAATGTTCAAGACCGGCATCCGCCGTCAACTGGTGTGTGAAGTCTGTGTATGGCCGGATGACACCCCAGTCGGCTTGAATGGTTGTGGTTTGCTGGTGATTAATCCGCCTTGGAAATTCTCTGAAGATGCAGATGAAGCACTACAATGGTTATTCCCACATCTTCGTATGAGTGAAAATGGTGGTCACGCTGCAGTTCGCTGGTTAGTCGGCGAATAATTTTTTCAAAGCACAGGTCATAGCTAGGATCGACAAGAATGACAAATATAAGCAAACCGGAACGCGACTCTTCAAAAGACTTGCCTTTTGATGGCATCACCTTTGAGGTGGAAGAAGAGGAACATACCCAGGAAGGGCAGAAAGTTAAGCGTCGAGGCATCTATCTATGGCCGAACCTGATTACAACCGCTGCGTTGTTAGCGGGTTTTTACTCCATTATTGCCAGCATGAATGGCAATTTCCAGCAAGCGATCTATGCAATTTTTATTGCGGCTTTGTTGGATGGTTTGGATGGGCGTGTGGCGCGTGCGATTGGTGCGCAAAGTCCGTTTGGTGAACAGTTTGATTCGCTTTCCGATATGCTGGCTTTTGGTGTTGCTCCCGCGATCTTGATGTATAGCTGGGGTTTGAGTGATTTAGGCCGGATTGGTTTGGCCGCCTGTTTTGTCTATACCGCCTGTGCTGCTTTTCGTCTGGCCCGCTTTAACGTACAGATTGGCGTGGTAGACAAGCGTTATTTTATTGGTGTGGCCAGTCCATTGGCGGCTCTCATGATTGTTTCGCTGGTCTGGGTCGGTTTAGATTTTCCTGAAATTTTTGATATTCGTGAAGCATCCATTCAGATCATTAATGCCGTTGTCATTATTGCGGTGGGCTTGTTGATGATTTCTAATATCAAATATTATTCATTCAAGACTGTAGAGCGTAAACGCGTTCCGTTTTTTGTATTACCAATTGCCGTATTTGTCTTTGCTGCGATGACTTATAATATTCCTGTCGGCATTCTGGTAATTTCTATTCTCTATGCCTTATCTGGTTTTGTGACCACCTTTATGGCAAAAAGATCGAGTAGATTATAAAAATATAAGGAGTCTGAGATGCGGTTTCTTCAAGATTTTTTAGATCGTTCGAAACAGCTGAATCAGACTCCAACTGTTTCGCATTATCCTGCCTATCATGGCCCCAACTCAAAATATAAGATTATTCATCAAGGTTTGATGATTCCCGGACTTCCGGCGCCGCTGCACTATCTAAATTTTCTCAGCATTATCGGGCAGCCGAATGCACCGATGCTGGCCAATCCCAGTGCAATTCAAACCAACGCACTGGATACCGCCACAGTGATTTGCAGCACCAGTTCGCATATGGTCGGCCAGCTGCATCGTTATTCAGTACAGCAGGACTGTAACTTTGATGCTGGCTTATTTCAGTTTTTAGATCGGGAGCAACTGAGTGGGACCTTTCCTCATTTTCGTTTGCAGCGTTTTGACTCGGAACTCAGTTTCGATTTAAGCATTCATACCACTCAGCTCATTTCTCATTTTAGCCAGGTGCGGTTTTCACTTGCCGAGCACTGGTCTTTGCTGTGCTATTGCCAGGGCACATTAAAATATAAACAACAGAAATATAATATTGATAGCCTCGGAAGTTTTGAATATGCACGAAGTTTCAATTTCCCTTATTTGCCTTTGGCCTTCCTGACTTATCAAATTATTAACCTGAGTGGAAATCGGCAGCTACTGTTGGCGCAAATTCGGGATGGGGTGAATAGTATTGTTCAGTCTCGGATGTATTTGCGTGATTTAAACAAGATGCAGACTCAGATGTTTGACCAAAAAGTGTATTTTAAAGTCCATCGTGTCTATCCGCGCGTCACTACGCCGAATGGGCAAAATATGTATTTGCCACGTGAATTTGAATGGTGTTACGAAGCTAAAGATGGCACCTGTATTTGGGTACAAGGGCAAAGTCGCGGTGATTTCAAATTTGGTTTGGCCGCGGGCTATGTTGGAAGTTTTAGTTATCAGGTCAAAATAAATGAAGAGAACGAAAATGGGGAAGGTGGCTACTGTGAATACATTGATTGCCGTCCTTTACGCTTTCAAGAGCAAGATAAAACCGACAAACTTTTAACTCATTTATCAAATTCTGTACCTTTAATGCTCAAAAAATAGAAAAACCTGCATTTTTTGTAGAATAAATAAACAGTCGTTGGTTTTTTGCTGAATTATTTAGAAATAGGGGTTGTGTTGGGTGTGAAATCCTGTAGAATGCACATCCATCGGCAGTAATGAAGATTAAAACTTCTGATAAAACAGTAACTTAGCACGAGGTGTTAAGATTGGGTTTTGTTGGTTAAGTTCAAATTAATTTGAATTACGGATTGACACTTTAGAAATTCAGTGTAATATAGCCGACCTAGCTTGCTGGTGACGAATCAGCAAGAAGATCATTAAGAGCTTATGAAGAACAACTTGTGTGGATTTTTACTGGTTGATCGATCGAAATTATTTTCATTGATTGATGGTAGAAATGACTCGAAGTTTATTTGAGAAATATTTGTCAGAAAA
>NZ_VPAU01000025.1:0-42603 GCF_013419095.1 Acinetobacter sp. YH12105 | reverse complement strand
TTTTGCGAGATTAAAACATTTCCGTGCTATTGCAACTCGATTTGATAAACTGGCACGCAATTATAAATCTATGATTCGTATAGCCTGTATATTTATTTGGTGCAAAGCCAAATGAGGACACACCCTAGTCATTTAGTATAAGTATCAATTTAATATTTATGTAATATGTATTATATTTGTTTTAAATTGTTAACTCAGTCGCAAGAATGAAAGCTGGCTGAAAAAGATCATAAGAAATTACTGTCTCGATTGGGGTGGTGTGAGGGGAACATGAAAAAAACTGCATTGGCTTTAATCTGTATGATGGGCCTGCCAAGCCTCGCGTGTGCTGAAATGATCAAAGTAAATGGTGAGGGCAGTAGCCCTATTATTAAAAAAGATCCGGTAGGAACACGTAATCAAGCATTGAATAATGCAAAAACTGATGCAGTCATTGCTTTAATCAAAAAAATTAATGGTCCTCAAGCCATGCAGGATGCTCAGCCTCATCTAACAGATATTGTGAAACAAGTTGATAATGGCTACGTGTTTAATCGTGGCAGCCAAACTAATAGTAATAAAGAACTGGTCACCTCTATTTCAATTGAAATGGATGATCAGGAGTTTCGCCAGATCTTAAATGACCTGGGTTTATCCAAAAAGAATAGCCGAACCAGTCCGATCATGATCGTGATGGATGAATATTTCGGTGTGCCGCGTGATAACTCTAAACCGGTCAAAGAATTTACCTCGTACTTCTCTGATAAAAGCTATGCTTATGATGAAAAGGCCAGCTATGATGCCAAAGAAAGTGCCAAAGCGAGCGAGAGTTCATCATATTCATCGAAAGGAAAGTCATCAGCTGCATCTGGTTATGCATATGATAATTATTATGGTGCGGGTGTAGGAGTCGCAGCACGTTCAGCAAGTCACAATAATTCAGGTAAATCTTCAGCTTCAGCGAGTTATAACGCCAGTGAGTCAGCACGTTATAGCCAGTCTGAACGCCAAAATGATATTCAAAACTTTGTAAAATATGTGGAATATCAGACTCCATCTACAAAGCCAGAGCGTGAAAACCATACACTGAATGCAATTGCAGGCTCAGCATCTAAATACGATCTACGTTTAATGGATTCGGATCTATTCCGTAGCCGTTATTTAAAAGGCAAGAGTATGTCTATTCAGCAATTGCTGAGTGATGCAGAATTGGCAAAACTTGCAGTTGCTGCACGTCAGGAAAAAGCAGACTGGTTTATGGTCGGTAGCTCCTATATTTATGACCGTGGTCGTTCAGGTGTAACCGGCCAGTTTGTGTGTGATGGTGCTGTCAGCTATAAAATTTATTCAGTCGATGATGGCACGCTGATGGGCGGTGATACCCGCACGGAATCATCAATGGCTGCAACGACAAATTCGTGTCGTACCAATGTTGCCGGTAAACTGGGCGAAATGACCTTGTCCGAAGTCGGTCCACAAATTCTGTCCTATTCGAAAAACCGTAGCATGTATGGTAAGGAAATTACCCTTTTTGTAAAAAGTGTATCGGGTAGCGTATCTAGCCGCTTGGGAGATGATCTCTATGTGGCTTTAGATGAGATGGACGGCGCAGAAAATATCGATATACGTACCCAGGATGGCAAGCTGGTCGAGATGACCATGACTTATAAAAGTGAAAAGCCATTGAGTGCTGAACTGGCCAAAGCTTTACGCCGGGTAAATCCTGTGCTGTCTAATGCAGAACGTTTGCAAGCAGGGAATACCATTACCTTATGTATTGGCGGTACCCAATGCAAATAAGCATGAAAAAAATTACTCTTGCCATGGCCCTGATGGGTACTGCTGCAAGTGTGCAGGCCAATATTCAGGTTTTTCCGGCTAAAGGAATTTATGGCTTGGAATTGCCTTGTCGTCAATCGGCAGATCATATAGAAGCAAATGCCTCCTCGATTTCCTGTGACTTTAGCAAGGCTGTGTCGAACGAGGTGATCCGTAAACAAGTTGCACAGACTTTTGAGCAGCAGTTGAAACAGGTTTTGCAAGATCAGGTGGTGGCTTCAATTTCCCAGCAGAATAAACATCGAAGCTATGTGGCTTCTCTGGACGTTTTGCGTGCTAGTGAATATGTGGTGCAAAAGGAATCTACAGCCGAGATTTTTCTGCCAGTCACCTTAAGCTTAAAATTGACCAATATTCTATCTGGGGAAGTGATTTATACCGATAGTGCTACCTTGTCACAGCCTATTCAGGTGTTGTCGACCGAGATTCAGACTGTTGCAACACGTCAAGCCGTCCAGCAGAAGTTTCAAAGCAGTTTGCTGACCTTGACCCAGCAACTCACTCAGGATCTCCAGAAGAAATTCAAGGTGTCTGAAGTACAGACCAAGGTGATTGATCGCTGGAAATCCTATCTGATTTTAGATAAAGGCTTCAATCAAGGCATTGCCAAAGACGATGAACTCAGTTCGGATTCCGGAGATTTGATTAGAGTTGTACATGCCGATAGTGATTATGCAGTGGCATTACCGGTGTTGATGAGTGGCACTTCAAGCCAGTTTAGCAAGATTTCGGCAAATACCCGTCAGGCGCTGAATAAGCCTAAAGCTTTGGTCGTAGATGTATTGACCTACCAAGGTGAATCAAAAGACCTGATTGAGCAGATTTTTTCTGATGCCATCGGGGAGAATGCATCATTTACCCTTACGCCGGTGAATAAACGTTACAGCACTTTGGCGCAAAGTGTCAGTGAGCAGACGGGGTTAAGCAATCAGGAAACCCAGCACCAGCGCGAACTACCAGAATTTTTTATTCGTATTAATGTGATCCCTGTGATTGGCTATCAGCAACAAGTCGGCAAGATGACCCAGCAGCAAGTGGTACATAGCGAAGTTTTTGCTGAGATGATTGATCGTTCGGGACGTGTGATTTATTCCGCGCATGCGACTGATGAAATAAGTGAAACCATTTCACAAGGTATGGGTTTTTCACTCGGTACGCGTAAAGAAGTGGCACTCAAAAATGCTTTGGTGAAATTAGGTCAGCAATTTCAGAAAGGGATTCAATTTACCCGTTCCGATTTGCAGGTATCGAGCGGGGGGAGCGATACCATCACGATTCAGGATACGGGTGAGCGCTTGACCACAGGCATGAAAATTCATGTCTATAACCGTGAAAAAGTTGCACAACGTCAAGTATTGATTCCCACTTGGGAAGCTACAGTGGTTGAGCGTCAGGGCAATAAAGTTAAAGCACAGCTTGATTTTCCTGTGAGTGGAAATGATCGTCTACCGGTACGTTCAGGAGACAGCATCTTGGTGGATAGTCACGCTGCTGTCGGTGACTCAAAACTTGCCCGGGTGCTTTGTTCAAATCTGCATACTGAACAGGTTGGAGAGATTCCGTTTTATGGATTTGGGCCACTGATTTACCACGCGTTTACCAGTCAATCCAAGCGTCCGTTTTATGCGACAGGTTCAGGGTTTAAAGGGCAGACCAGTTTAAAAACATCTATTGTAAAAATGACTGAAAATGCGGGCTTTAAAAAACAGCTGGATTTGAAACTGTATGTGCCAAAAGAAGAGTGTTTACAGCCAGCATTTAAGATTCAGGTTCAAGAAGATTCCATCAAATGCAATACAGATCAATCCATCTGCGATGCCACTTTGGTATTGGCAGGAGGAGCACGCCGTTTTAATGAAAAACAGGAGCGGGTCGGTGCTGTAGGTTTGCAACAGGAAGTTAATTTAAAAGGCATAAATACTGCTCATCGTCATGCCATGTACAACATTCAAATGTTTAAAGCATTACCAAAAATTTTAAATCAGATCGTGCAAAAAGCCGATTCAGGGCAGTAAGGAATTATGAGGGGAAATACTATGAAAAAAATCGTAAGCATATTGATATTGGGAAGTGCTGTATTGACATCACAAAGTCATGCAGGTTTTGGAACACTCAGTGGTCTGGCCTCAAAAGTAGTGGAGACAACAACAGGTACATCTTCACAAAATCTGGATTTAGCCGGTTTTTTTAAGCAGGCACAAGCAACCAATGCCATGTTTATTCAGAGTCGTACAGCATTGGCAACCTTATTTGCTGAGCGAAAAGACAGCGAAGAACTGAAAACCAAGTTGAATAGCTTGAAAACCACTTCTGATGTCAAAGAAAAAGAAGCGATCCAGAAAGAAATTACCAAGCTAACCAATGCGGTTCTGGAAGCTTCGAAAAAAGATGAAGCTGCGACACTTGAGCGTATTAATGCATTAAATACCAGCCAGAAACAGCATTTAATGAACTCACTGACAAACTTTGCCATTGCTGGTCTGTCTGCACGCGAACTGGTCGTAAATAGTAAGCAGGTGTCTATGCAATTGCTGAGCAATCCAAGTACTATCAGTAATAGTGGCATGTCTTTTATGGATGCCAAAGGTCTGCTTAGCGATGTCACCGGCATTGCCAAAAACTCGACTATGGCATTGGTTGAGTATCCACAACTGATGAAAAAAGCTGGCTTGAACTTTAAGGCCCCAGAATCTGCTGCAGCAAAACCTGTCGATATTTCAGATTCAATTTAAGACAGATAAAGCTAGCCTGTTTTCGAACAGGCTTTCTTTTTTTATCTAGCGACGTAAAATGAAAAAAGTCAAACTGTTTTCAAGAGCTTTCCATTGTCGCGTAATATTCACATTTATTTGCAAAAAATAGATCAGTTCTTTTCAATGGAACTTCATCAATCACGTGTAGAGCAAATCAAATTTCGTAAACGTGCGATCTATGCCTATCGTAACCAATTGCTTTCAGATCAACTTAATTATTTTATCCAGTCTTCAGATTTTAGCATTACTGAATTCGGCAAACCCTATCTCCACACTCATCCAGACTTCAACTTTAACCATAGCCATAGTCAAAATTTCTATGCTCTGGCAACGAGCAATAATGTCCAAAATTTGGGAATTGATATTGAAGAGCTGAGCCGTAAGGTTCGATTTGAAGCCATGGCACAACATGCCTTTCATCCTGAAGAGCTTAAACAGTGGCAGGCACTGGACTATGATTCCGAATACTGGTTTAAGGTCTGGACCACCAAGGAAGCTGTATTAAAGGCCTCAGGACTGGGCATACGCATCAACCTGAATGAGTTAAATACCCAGATTCATCCAGATCAGAATGGTGGAAGATGTGAACATCCAGAGATCGGCGTCTATGCCTATCAAAATTATAATATGGCAGGATGTATGCTCACCGTGGCCTGGCAAAGTGAGCATTCATGCAAGGGTTTCAGATTTCCGCTAATCCAGATTCACCAATCTGTTTAAATCAGCAGAGTAGAAATAGACTCTATTGTCTGGCAATCAACAGGTTGCTGATTCGGTTCACAAACTGTGGACTCATACGTGATAGATGAAATAAAAATTTACTTTTTAATCCAACCGGATGGTGCGTAGCGTGCCAGATGGAATCTTTAAGCTGTACCAGTTTTAGAATATCCTGTGCGACATCCTCTGCTTTCAAATGTACCCCCATTTTTTTAATACTTTCTGCCTGCATATCTTTCACCATGGCTGTACCGACGAAAAGTGGCATCACATCAAGCACCCGAATCCCATAGGGTTGCCATTCAATATCCAGACTTTCAGTCAGACCGCGCACGGCAAATTTACTGGTCGCATAAGAGGCTAAATCGGCCTGTCCATAAATGGCGGATGCCGAAGATAAATTAATGACACGAGCAAATGAAGATTCTTTTAAATAAGAGAAAGTGGCATGACAGCCATTGAGGAGGCCTTTAACATTAATATCCAGCGTGCGATGATGCGCTGCAATTGTGGTGTCTTCAAAAGGCCCTGAATATAAAATTCCGGCATTATTCACCAGAATGTTGATTTCACCGGCCCAGGCTGAAAACTCCGCCAAAGCTGTTTCCCAGGAAGTATAGTCTGCCACATCCAGAAAGCCTGCTTTGGCATGTTCGCCCAGTTGCTGGGCCAGCTGTTCGGCCTGTGCCACATTGATATCATAAATACCGACTTTATAGCCGTGCTGGTAAAATAGCATGGCTGTCGCGGCGCCAATTCCTTGTGCTGCCCCACTAATCAATATACTGTGCATGTGCTTGATCTCCTTATTGTCTTTTTTTCTTGAGCATAACAAGAAACAGGCAGATTGACGCGACTATTTGGTAAAGAAGAGGTTTTAAAAGTGGAACAATTGCTTAATATCATGCGTGAATTACGTGAAAAATGTCCATGGGATCAGCAGCAGACTCCCGAATCTCTGACCCAATATGCGATTGAAGAAGCTTATGAAGTAGAAGCTGCGGTACGTTCTGGAAATGTTGACGAGATTCGCGATGAGCTGGGCGATCTGCTGTTACAGGTGGTGTTCCAGTCGCAAATGTACAGCGAGCAGGGCGCTTTTGATTTTCAGGATGTGGTGCAGGCCATTAGCGACAAACTCATCCGCCGTCATCCGCATGTATTTCAGGCTGAACAGTTTGCAAAATTGAGCCCGGAAGATGTCTCTCAGCTCTGGCAAGAAATTAAACAGCAAGAAAAGCAGGGCAAGCCACGTTCCCGTTTAGATGAGGTCAAGCATGCACCGGCCTTGGTACAGGCAGATGAAATCCAGAAAAATGTTGCAAAAATCGGCTTTGATTTTCCCGATGTCACTGGGGCATATGACAAAGTAGAAGAAGAGCTGGCCGAGTTAAAAGAAGCTTTGGCAAGCCAGAATTCCGATGAAATACAGGAAGAATTTGGTGACTGCTTATTTTCTCTGGTCAATGTTGGCCGTAAACTTGGAATCTCGAGTGAAATGGCATTATTAGGCACGATCCATAAATTTCGTACTCGATTTGCCTTGATGGAACATCAGGCGGAAAAACAACAACTTAATATAGACCGCTTGTCACTGGCTGAATTGGATCAGCTCTGGGAACAGGCCAAATTAGAATTAAAACAAAGAGCGGCGCATGAACAAACAACAACATCGAACAGGTCCGGCGTGGATTAATCTTCTTCTGGGTTTCTGGCTAGGCTATATTGCTATTGGAACTGCACATGCAACTGCGACCGATTATATGGAATGGAAGACCAGACAACAGCAACATGATGCACGGCTCAAACAACAGAATGCATCGACTAAAGCAGATCACTATCTGGCAAAACCGGCACTTTCGGTACAAGCGACAGGTGATAGAATTAGTTTAAATAGTGCAAATATTGAACAATTGCAACAGTTGCATGGCGTGGGACAAAAGAAAGCCCAAGCCATTGTTGAGTACCGGCAGAAAAATGGGAAATTTAAAAGCATTGAAGATATTCAGTTGGTCAAAGGCATTGGGCCGGCATTATTTGCCAAAAACAAGGCCAGACTCGCGTTGTGAATAGACTGAATTGATGCAAAATACAGAATCAATCTGAGCGGCAGGATTGACATAATCAAATTGCCCTTTAGTCGTGTAAGCGATATGATTAGCGTCATCTTAGAATTTTACGTTCAGACGTAGGAGACAGCGTCTTTTGCAAACTTTGCGCGCGTCAAAATGTGGTTTATCAACCGCTCAATTACCTTCTTATATTCTCGATGTGATTGATGCCTTAAACAAGGCAGGCTATGAAGCTTATATCGTGGGTGGTGGTGTTCGAGATCTGATGTTAGGTTTGAATCCTAAAGATTTCGATGCAGTTACCAATGCAACCCCGGCTCAGGTCAAGGAAGTATTCGGACGACGTTGTCGAATTATCGGACGGCGTTTTGAACTGGCGCATGTCTATTCAGGGCGGGAACTGGTTGAAGTGGCCACTTTCCGGGCACCTCCAAAAAAAGCAGTCACCTCGGCCGCGGGGATGATTCTGCGTGATAATAACTGGGGCAGCATCGAGCAGGATTTTGCCCGTCGCGACTTCTCGATCAATGCAATGTATTACCAGCCGCGTAAAGCGATTGTGCTGGATTTCTGCAATGCTGTAGATGATATTCACAGCAAAACTTTACGTTTGCTCGGTGATCCGGCCTTAAGATTTGAAGAAGATCCGGTGCGGATGTTACGTACTTTACGTTTTGCTGCCAAGCTGAATTTCAGTATTGATGAAGCCATTCTGGATATTTTCACGCCGGAAATGACCCAGCTGCTGCGTGATGTCTCTCCGCATCGACTCTATGATGAATCACAAAAGTTATTCACCATGGGGCATCTGAATCGTGTGTTGCCCATGCTGATTGATTTCGGAATCTGGCATCAGCTGTTCGCCGATATCAAAGCTGAAATCACGCCGTTTATGGAGCGTGCCGCGAAAAATACCGATCAGCGTATTTCGATTGGCAAGACCATCAATCCTGCATTTTTCTACGCGGTACTGTTATGGCAGCCATTCCTCGAGCGTTGTGAGTTTTATCTGAATAAAGGCGTGGTCGCAGCAGAAGCACGTGCCCAAGCGGGTCTGGATGTTTTGAAACGTCAGGCAACCCGAACCATTATTCCTCGCTTCGCCGAGACTTTCATTCGTGAAGTCTGGGAAATGCAGACCCGTTTGCTGAATCCAAAACCGCAACAAATTGAGGCCTTGTCTAGTCATGCGCGTTTCCGTGCCGGATTTGACTTTTTGCTGTTGCGCGAAAAATCAGGCGATGCAACGGCGCAAGGCATGGGCAGCTGGTGGGATGCTTATCAGCAAATGAGCGGTGACGAGAAAGAACGGGCCATTAGCCAGTACAACCGTCAGCGTGCCAAGAGCCGTCGTAAGGCCACTCAAGAAGAACATCTGGAACAGAAACTGACGGCACAACAGGATCTCGCCGAGATTGAGCCTTTAGTCAATGAGCCTGAACCACGTAACCGCCGGGTGCGTAAAGCCAAGTTTGAAGACAAGGCGAAAACCCTGTCACATGTGGCAGCCAGTGCCAGTGGTGAAATTGGCGCAGATCATCCGATTATGAAACGTAAGCGGGTGCAACGTGATTTAAGCCAGGTGGTGTTTGGGCCAACACAATGATCGTGACGTATATTGGTTTGGGCAGTAACCTAGGCGATTCACGCCAGATTTTGGCAGAAGCTGTACAGAAACTGGCGACATTGGGTCAGGTAAAAACCTCGCATCTTTACCAAAGTCCACCGATGGGGCCACAGGATCAGCCAAATTATCTGAATGCTGTGGTGCAGTTGAATACTAATCTGGCAGCTTTAAGCTTGCTGGATTATTTGCAAGCCTTCGAGCAGGAAGCCGGTCGGGTACGTTTGCGTCATTGGGGCGAGCGTACGCTGGATCTGGACTTGCTGATCTACGGGGATGAACAGATACAGAATCAACGCCTGACTGTACCGCATGTCGGCGTGTTAGAGCGTGATTTCGTACTCATTCCGTTGCTGGACATTGATGCTGAAATACAGGTTCATGCTACATCCTTAAAAGACCTGGACATCGTCAAGCAATCGACCTTAACGGTACTCGATGACACAAACTGGGCAAATATTTAATTTTTGAGTTATGGGTATGTTCGCGAGAACTTCAATCATAGAGGAACATCTTCATGGTCAGTCTGAGTGACTTAAGACGCTTCAAAGCAGATGGACGCAAATTTTCATGTCTGACTTGCTATGATGCCAGCATGGCCAAAGCCATGGAAATTGCAGAAGTAGACAGTATTCTGATTGGCGACTCTTTGGGAATGTCAATTCAGGGCCGCGATTCGACTTTACCAGTGACTGTTGCTGATATGGCCTATCATACCGCTGCGGTACGCCGTGGTAACCAGCATGCCTTTATCATGACTGACTTGCCGTTTATGAGTTATGCCACCTTAAATGATGCCTTGCAAAGTTCCAAAACCGTGATGCAGGCCGGTGCGCAAATGGTGAAAATGGAAGGCGGTGCATGGCTGGCAGAAACCGTGCAGGTGCTGACCCGTAACGGTATTCCAGTCTGTGTGCACTTGGGATTGACGCCACAATCGGTACATGTCTTTGGCGGTTATAAGCTGCAAGCTCGTACCCGTGAAGCAGCGGATCAACTGATTGCAGACTGTAAAGCAGTGGTTGATGCAGGTGCTGCACTGTTACTGCTGGAATGTGTACCGGCACAATTGGGTCAGGAAATCACGGAACTGTTTCCACAAATTCCGGTGATTGGCATTGGTGCAGGCGCAGCCACTGATGGTCAGGTCTTGGTAGTACAAGACATGCTGGGTTTAACCTTTGGCCATACTGCAAAATTTGTCCGTAATTTTATGCAGGAACAATCGGGTGCTACTGCCATTCTGGATGCTTTTAAAGCTTACCATGCTGCAGTTTTGGATGGATCTTTCCCGGCACCCGCACAAACTTTTCAGGTTGAATTGTAAGATGAAAACAGAAACCACCATTCAGGGACTCGCGGCCTCACTTAATCCGGCACGTGCCAACCGCAAGATTATTGGTTTTGTACCGACTATGGGCAATCTGCATCAGGGTCATTTAAATCTGGTACGTGAAGCGCGTAAGCTGTGTGATGTGGTGGTGGTCAGTATCTTTGTCAATCCGATCCAGTTTGGACCCAATGAAGATTTTGATAACTACCCGCGTACGCTGGAGCAGGACCAGCAGCTTTTGGCAGACGTCGGTTGTGATATCGTCTTCGCGCCAACGGTTGAGCAAATGTATGGCAAAAAACCGCGTCTGACCAATATCAGTATCTCTGACATTACTGATGACTTGTGTGGTTTGCAGCGCCCCGGCCATTTTGATGGTGTAGCGGTGGTGGTGACCAAATTGTTTAACATTGTTCAGCCAAACTATGCTTTCTTTGGGCAAAAAGATTATCAGCAGTTGGCAGTGATTCGCCAGTTTGTACAAGACCTGAATATTCCATTAGAAGTGATTGGCGTGCCAATTGCCCGTGCAGAAGATGGTTTAGCCTTAAGTTCTCGAAATGGTTACCTAAGCCAAGAGCATCGTGCAATCGCACCGGTCATTTATCAAAGCTTACAAAAGGCTGAACAGCAGCTCCATGCTGCGATTGAACTGGATACGGTATTGGCCGAGCTTCGCCAGACTTTAACAGATGTCGGGTTTGTCGTAGACTATGTTGAAGCACGAACGCCAGAATTAAAAAAAATTCATACGTTTAATCAAGATGTTGTGTTATTTGTAGCTGCAAAGATAGGTAATACACGTCTGATCGATAACCTGCAGGTCAAATACACTGCCGGATAGGATGAAAGGGTAGCATGTATGAAGCGCATTTTAATTGTCACGGGACAATCTGGTTCAGGTAAATCATCTGCATTGCAGGTGCTTGAGGATCTGGGTTATTACTGTATTGATAATCTGCCTTTGGCATTGCTTCCCGAAATCGTGGCGAAACTGCACAGTGAGAACAATCTGGAACAGTTGGCTTTGGGGGTCGATGTACGCAGTACCCGTGCCGATTTGCAAGAATTTGATCATGTGTTCGAGCAGCTACAACAGCATGGCTCGGTTGATATTATCTATCTGACCACGCAGGATCAGGAACTGATTGCGCGCTTTAGTGCCTCGCGTCGGCCGCATCCTCTAGCTTCGCGCTTTAAGAGTCTGAACGAGTGCATTCAGGAAGAAAAAATCCTGCTAATGCCCATCCAGCTGCGTTCTACCGTGCACATCGATACTACAGATAAAAGCGTGCATGACCTGAAACATACCTTATTGACCAAGTTGGGACAGACCGATAACCTGATCCTGATTTTGCAGTCTTTTGGTTATAAGCATGGCATTCCACTGGATGCCGATTATGTCTTTGATGTCCGGCATTTGCCGAATCCGCATTGGGAACTGGAATTACGCAAATTTTCAGGACTCGATCAACCGGTGCAGGAGTTTTTGCAAAAGAGCGATCAGGTCGAAGATATGTTTAATGATATTTACCATTTTCTGGACAAATGGTTGCCAACCTTTTCTGAAGGGCATCGTCATTATATGACTGTGTCAATTGGCTGTACCGGTGGCCAGCATCGTTCTGTTTACATTGTGGATAGACTAAAAAAAGCCCTTGAGGCAAAATGGTCTATTCAAGTCCTCCATCGAGAAATGAAGCACTGGTCATGATTGATACCACTGTTGACGTAATTAATAAACTGGGTTTACATGCACGCGCATCTGGTAAACTTATAGAAGTGACTACCAAATTTCGTTCCAGTATCCAGATTGGAAAAACGGACAAACTGGTAGATGCAAAAAATATCATGTCCTTGCTGATGCTCGGTGCGGGCAAAGGAACAACTTTACGCTTGGTGATTGAAGGAGCGGATGAGGACAAAGCCTTATCTGAAATTCAGGCACTATTTGCAGCAAAATTTTATGAGGCAGATTAATCGTGGCACGTCGACCGAACAGTTTAACTGAAGAAGATTTCGATTCTTTAGAGGGACGCGCAAGTAAAACCGAACAGAAAAAAGCAGTCCAGCGTATGGCGGCTTTGGGTGCACAGCTGGCTGAGCTGAGTGCTAAACAAATTAAAAACTTGCCTGTTGAAGAGCGTTTGATTGAAGCATTGCTCGATGTACAGGAATTTACCTCACATGAAGCACGTCGCCGTCAATTTTCACGTATTGGTAAATTACTGCGCAATGAAAATGAAACGGTGATTTTATCTTATTTAACACCAAAACAAGGTCTTAAAAAGACAGCCCAATTACAGCGTTGGGTCGATCGAATTGTCAAAGATGGTGACCCAGCCATTAATGAATTTACCAAAACCTATAATGCCACAGAGCGTCATACCTTGCGTCAGCATTATCTTCGCGTACACCGTGATTTAAAGAATCAGGCACCTGAAGCAGAGGTCAATGCGTCTAAGTTAAAGTTATTTAACTATGTACAGCAAGTGGCGTTAATTTCAGACAATTAATTCTTCGTTAAAAAGCGGTCTTTTTAGGCCGCTTTTTTTTGTCTTTACCTTAAGTGCGCTGTTCCTTGTGTAAAAAATACCCTGAATTGGATTCATTCGTCCTCAGCATGAAATTTCCATTTTTAATGTAAGCTTGAGTGATAAAAAATCACAAAATTTTCGCAATTAATTTGTTAAAGACTGTAATTTCTTTACAATTCAAAGGCTATCTTTCAGACAGTTTTTTTGAGACTTTAAGTTGAGACTCAAGATCATTGTTAAGTATTTTTTAAAAATAAAAAATGAATTTTGAGCGTTATTAGAGAGTGAAGCCAATCTAATTTATTTTTTAAACGAAATTTAAATCTATATAGTTGAAAAACCATTAACTTTTATTTAAAAGGGGATAAAAATCGATGCTGAGTATTTTTTGGTCAAGAGTATGTTAAAGTAAATACAAATAAACATGCTTAATTTTAGCTTAGATATTGAGTTTCAAATACTTAAGCAGACTTTTTTTTGAAGATTAAATTTTCAAGTTATTCTTAATTAATTAAATATCAGTGCCTTGCGGTTATGAGTGTATTTGGATAGAAACAGATTAACAAATCCTTTAACCTATAGGTGAGTTTTCAGCGTTCAGTAAATATAGAATCTTTGTTATTGATTGTATAAATTTGGTCGGCAGTGTTTTCTATATTCCATACATATTCAGAGAGGCAGACATGGAACTAAAACTGCTAGAGGTCGGTCAGAATACGGAGCTTTTAAGCTCATGTCGTATATCTCTCATTTTAGGCGTCTACACCTCCAATAATTTACTAGACACCTTCTGTAAGGTTGCCCGTAAAGTCCTAGGCGTTAAAACCAGTATTATTGGATTCCATATGGAGCCTTATATCTGGTACAGCTGTCCGCACGGTTTTCGGGCCTTGCATGCTCCGCAGGAAATTGCCATCCCTACATATCTGCAACAGGCAGATGTCATCGACCAGACTCATCCTGCTTATGCAGAATTGTCGAATTATGTGAAAGAGCTGGGTGTGGCGCATCACCGACTGGTCGCATTTAATTTAAAAGCGAATGCTGGTCAGCCGCTAGGTCAGGTGATTTTTTTTGATGATCAAACTGACAGGTTTGATCAGGATGATATTGAGACCGTTAAGCAATTTGCTGAAAGTTTAGTAATTCGAATCCAACTCAATGAAGAACATACTGAGCTGAAAGAACTATACGAACAGCAATGTGCACAAAACTTTAGTACAACCAAATTTTTCCAGATCATCGCACATGATCTGCGTGCGCCATTTCATGGCCTGCTGGGCTTTTCCGAAGTTCTGGCGCAGGAACGTGATACCTTGGATGAGTCCAGTATTCAGAGTATCGCGGATTATTTATATGATAATGCACAATCGACTTATAACCTGCTGGAAAGCTTGCTGACCTGGGCCATGGCCGAGGGCGGACGCTTTGTATATCATCCGATTAATTATGAACTCAAGCAATCCAGTAAAATTGTCTGCAGTGTATTGCACAGTCTGGCGTTGAATAAAAAAATTGAATTAATCGACAATATTCCCGAAGACATTAAAGTCCATGCGGATATCAATATGATTACTTCAGTGTTGCAGAATCTGGTTTCCAATGCGCTGAAATTCACCCCGGTTAATCAAGGCGGTAAAGTCATTTTAGAGGCAGAAATGGACGGTGAGCAGGTTAAAATCACCATTCAGGATACCGGTCTGGGCATGACTGAAGAGCAGATACAGAATCTGTTCAAGCCGACGTTGATGGTGAGTGTCCGAGGTACCGCTGAAGAGAAAGGTGCTGGTTTAGGTTTGGTATTGTGCAAGCGCTTTATTGATCTGAATCATGGTCAAATCGCGGTGGATTCAAAAGAAGGTCGAGGTACGACCTTTACGGTGCGTTTGCCAATGGTCACCAATGATCATCAGGCACTGGTGCTTGAAGATCTGCATGCTGAGAAATCCTAAAAGATAATTTCAAACTAAAACACTCCCCCTGAGACAAAACTCCTGCTATAACTAAGCAGAACGTTTCGGGGGAAGAGTTGAGTGATGAATGCGACACAATTGCAAAAAACCTTAAGAGCAAGCCAATATGCTGAACAGGTATTGGCCAATCACCAGAGCCTCCTGGAACAGGATTATGCAATTGACCAGTTTCAGGCTGCACTCAGTCGGGAATATATTGATCAGCTGGTGCAGCACTGTATCCTGAATATTATAGACGAAGCCGCCTGGATGCGCGCCATGCGTATTCTGCGGGCCCGCCTGATGTTTCGCTGGATCTGGCAGGATGCCAATCAACTCACCGATGTCATTACCCTCACCCAAGAACTCTCCGATTTTGCCGATGCCTGTATTTGTGCAGCCAAAGATTTTGCCCGTATGCCGATTGCTGCCAAGTATGGCCAGCCGATTGCTTATAACGGTAAAGTTCAGGATCTTATTGTCATCGCTATGGGCAAACTCGGCGCGCAAGAACTCAATCTTTCCAGTGATATTGACCTGATTTTTGCCTTCGACGAACAGGGTGAAACCGATGGACGCAAATGTATCGATGTGCAGCAGTTTTGCATCCTGTGGGGACAAAAACTGATTCACCTGCTGGATCAGATCACGGCGGATGGTTTTGTGTTTCGGGTCGATATGCGTCTGCGTCCTTGGGGTGATGGTTCAGCCCTGGCCATTAGTCATGTGGCCTTAGAGAAATACTTAAGTCAGCATGGCCGGGAATGGGAGCGCTACGCCTGGATCAAGGCGCGTGTTGTCAATCCAAGTCCGGAAGGTGATGCCCTGCTTGACATGACCCGTCCTTTTGTCTTTCGTAAATACGTGGATTACAGTGCTTTTGAAGCCATGCGCGAAATGAAAACCATGATCGAGCGTGAAGTCCAGCGGCGTAATATTGAAGATGATATCAAGCTCGGTGCTGGCGGTATTCGCGAAGTTGAATTTATCGTGCAGGTCTTTCAGCTGATTTATGGTGGAGCCAAACTTGAATTGCAGGATCGCCAATGTCTGGTCAATCTGAACCATCTCGATGATGCTGAACTCTTGGATGAACAGGCAGTCCAAGATCTGGAAGATGCCTATCTGTTCCTGCGCCGGGTGGAACATGCGATTCAGGCCTTAAACGATCAACAAACCCAATCTTTACCGACTGAGCCTGATTTACGTCAGCGAATGGTAGAGACCTTAGGTTTTGCAGACTGGTCAGATTTTATGACTGTCCTGAACCAGAAGCGAGCCAAAGTCATTTATCAGTTTGAGCATCTGATTAAGGAAAATGAACCGGAAGCCCAGGTCGAAAGTTTTGTCCAGCTGGAAAAGAAGCTCAACGATGTTCTGGATGATGCCGCCAAGAATCTGGTTCATGAATTCTGGCATGGTCATGCATTGAAAAAGCTACCGGCCAAGGCGATTCAACGTTTAAAAACCTTTTGGCCTTATCTGATTGAAGCGATTCTGGAGTCTGCCAAGCCGCAAATGGCGTTGTTGCGTCTCATGCCCTTGGTTGAGTCGGTGATGCGCCGTACTGTCTATCTGGTCATGCTGATTGAAAGTAAAGGCGCACTGCAACGACTGGTCAAAATGGCCACGGTGAGTCCCTGGATTTGTGAAGAACTCTCGCAATATCCGGTATTGCTGGATGAGTTTCTGTCGATGGATTTTGAGTTACCGAAACGACAGGATCTGGAAGATTCTTTACGCCAGCAATTACTCCGTATTGAGATTGATCAGGTTGAAGATCAGATGCGGGTATTGCGCCTGTTTAAAAAATCCAATGTCTTGGCCGTCGCAGCCAGTGATGTTCTGGCTGAAAGTCCTTTGATGAAAGTTTCTGATGCCTTAACCGATATTGCCGAAGTATCCGTTAATGCAGCTCTGCATTTGGCCTATCAGATGGTGGCCAAAAGGCATGGTTTTCCACTGGATGCCGAAGGCAAGCGCTGTTCAATCGAGCATACTGCTTTTGCGGTCATTGGTTATGGCAAGGTCGGTGGCATTGAACTGGGTTATGGCTCGGACTTGGATTTAGTATTTATTCATTTTATGGGAGAACAGGCCGATACAGATGGACTCAAGCCGATTAGTGGTTTTGAGTTTGCCATGCGTGTAGCACAAAAATTCATGTCATTGATGACCACGCAAACCCTGGATGGGCGGGTCTATGAAGTCGATACCCGTTTACGTCCTTCAGGTGAAGCAGGACTCTTGGTCACCAGTCTGAAAGCCTTTGAACAATATCAGCTTAAGAGTGCCTGGTTATGGGAGCATCAAGCCTTGGTGCGCGCGCGTCCAATTGCAGGTGAGTTAAGCCTAAGACAAAAATTTGAAATCTTACGCCGTAATATTTTGATTCAGCCTCGTGATGAAAATTATGTGCGGGCAGAAGTGCTGAAAATGCGTCAGAAAATGAAGGATCATCTGGGCTCCTCCAAAGCGCAGAAAAAAGATGGAATTTTTCATTTAAAACAAGATACAGGTGGTATCGTAGACATCGAATTTATGGCACAGTATGCGGTGTTGGCCTGGAGTGGGACGAATAAAGATCTCGCCCATTTCTCCGACAATGTAAGAATTCTTGAGGATACCGCAAAATCAGGTTGCTTATCCAGCGACGATGCGACTGCTCTGATTCAAGCTTATCTCAGTGAACGCGCCGAGAGCCACCGCTTAGCCCTTGCAAATCAATCCATGCAAGTGTCTGCAAGCGACTGGCACGATACCCGAATGACCGTTTGCAAGTTATGGCAAAGACTAATTGATCCAAGTGCAAGCTTTGCGCTGGATAGTGAATAATTGTGAAAAATTGGAGTTTGTGGCATGAATTTGGCTGATCGTGATGGTTTTATTTGGCAAGATGGACAACTGGTTGACTGGCGTGAGGCGAAAACCCACGTATTAACCCATACTTTGCATTACAGCATGGGTGTGTTTGAAGGCGTCCGAGCTTATGAAACTCCGAATGGAACGGCTATTTTCCGTCTAAAAGAACATACCAAGCGTTTGTTGAATTCTGCAAAAATTTATCAAATGAAAGTTCCATTTGATCATGCAACATTAGAACAAGCGCAAATTGATGTGGTGCGTGAAAATAAACTGGCATCTTGCTATTTACGTCCAATCCTTTTTATTGGTTCTGAAAAACTGGGTATTGCTGCAACTGATAACACGATTCATGCTGTGGTTGCGGCATGGAGCTGGGGTGCTTACTTGGGTGAAGAAGCTATGGCGAAGGGTATTCGCGTGAAAACTTCATCATTTACCCACCATCATCCAAACGTGACCATGTGTAAAGCCAAAGCATCTGGGAACTACACGCTGTCGATTCTGGCGCATCAGGAAGTCGCGCATTCGGGTTATGACGAAGCCATGTTACTTGATCCACAAGGCTATGTATGCCAGGGTTCAGGCGAAAACGTATTCCTGGTGACTGACGGTGTAATTCATACCCCTGATATTGCTGGTGGTGCGCTGGATGGTATTACCCGTCAAACCATTATTACCATTGCCAAAGACTTGGGTTATGACGTGGTTGAACGCCGTATTACCCGTGATGAATTCTATATTGCCGATGAAGCGTTCTTTACCGGTACTGCTGCGGAAGTGACCCCAATCCGTGAATATGATGACCGTCAAATTGGTGAAGGTGTCCGTGGTCCAATCACGACGCAAATCCAAAAAGCTTATTTTGATGCAGTTCAGGGTAAAGATCCTAAATATGCACATTGGCTAACTTACGTGAAATAAGTAATAATTTACTGATTGAAAAAACCTCTCATTTGAGAGGTTTTTTTTAAGGGATATACTTATTCTGCCGAACTTATGTCATCATATTCGGTATCCAGAAGATTTTAAGATGAGCTTAGGCATACGCAATGAGTAACATCGTTATTTGTATGAAATGGGGAACCAAATACGGTTCTGAATATGTCAATCGTTTATACAACATGGTTAAACGACATACGACAGTCGATTTCAAAATGGTCTGTCTGACGGATCGTACTGAAGGAATTAATCCTGAAGTACAATGTTTCCCAATTCCACCTTTGGCATTGCCTGAAGGTGCGCCTGAACGTGGCTGGAATAAGCTGTCCACTTTTGAACCTGATCTGTATGGTTTAGAGGGCAATGCGCTATTTCTCGATCTTGATGTGGTGATTGTCGATAACATCGATGAGTTCTTTAGCTATCCGGGTGATTTTCTGATTATCCATGACTGGAAACGTCCTTGGCGGATTACCGGCAACAGTTCGGTGTATCGTTTTAAACTGGGTGCATTTCCGGGACTTTTACCGTATTTCCGTGAAAATTTTGATGAAATCCGTCAGAAATTCCGTAATGAGCAGGCTTATTTGTCTTGGTATGTAGATAAAGAGGGCAAGCAGACTTATTGGCCGGAAAGCTGGTGTAAGAGTTATAAATATCATTGCCTGCAAAAAATTCCGATGGCTTATTTCAAGCCCCCAGTGAAGCCTGAAGGTGCCAAAATTATTGTGTTTCATGGTGAAATTAATCCACCTGATGCAGTCAATGGTGGTGGTGGAAAATGGTACCGTTATGTGTTGCCATCGCAGTGGATTAAGGATGCTTGGCAGTAAGTTGAACTAATGTGAAATTGAAAGAGATTTGATTTCAAATGCCTGTAAGAAAGAAGAGTAAGTTCGAACAATGGTTTTCATTTAGTCGCCATCAGCGTCGATTTGGAGCGGATAAGGTCTATGCTCAGTTTAATGATGTAGATCTTGATGCGCTTAAAAAACAGATCATTGATGGTAAAGAAACTCGCTATACCCATGGTTCTGCTAAAGATTTAAATGAGCATATTGAACAGCTTGAACAGGAATTTGTCGGTCAGTCTGCACTGAATCATTATCATGCCAGTTTAATTGTTCTGATACGCCGCGAAGTGGATGTTCCGAATAATTATGCAAAATTTAAAGCATTATGGATGACTGAGCGCGACTATTTACTGGCTTCATTAAACACGCGGTGGTTAATTTCTGCTTGTGATACTTTTATTGATTTAGAAGATGATCCGCTATTACAAGCAATTTTGATGAATGCAGTGATACTGATTAATACGATTAAGCTTCAAGAAACTGAAAGATTCTTGTGTGATCAGTTACTCGAAGTCAATTTACAGCATCAGGATTTATTGCAACAACAACGCTATGCTTTATTTGATGGCACTTCTGCATTTACTGTCGGGACAGATGATACCTTGCGTAATATGCGTTGGCGTCTAGAGCAGATATGTGAAACCCATGAGCTTGGGCAAATTGTGATGAAAGTTTTTGACAGATTGCAGCTTGATCAGAATAACAATGTGTATTCACGATTCAAACAGCGTCATACTCGTGATAAAACGAGATGGTGGTAAATGTGAATATTTTAATTATTAATTTAAAGACCTCACAGGATCGTCTTGATTTTCAAAAAAAGCAATTTGAAAAATTAGGCTTAAATTTTGAAGTATTAGATGCATTTTCAGTTGCAGACTTGAGTGAAGAGCAGTACCAGAAACTAGGTTTTGGTTGGCAAAGACCTTTACGTAAAGTGGAAGTAGCCTGCTTTCTGAGCCATCAAAAAGCGTGGGAAGAAGTACTGAAGAAGAATGAACCTTGTTTAATTCTTGAAGATGATGCAGTACTCGCTTCAAATACAAAAGAAATTTTAAAGAAAATCAAAGAGCATCACATTCAAGATGTGGATTTAATTAACTTAGAAGTGAGAAGCCGTAAAAAGATTATTAGCCGGATACCTGTATTAACTTTAAATCAGGCGCAGGTTGAATTATATAATTTATATCAAGATCGTACTGGAGCAGCAGGTTACATTCTTTATCCAAGTGGTGCGCAAAAACTATTAAATCGTTTGGCTCAGACAGCACCAGCAATTGCGGATGGATTTATATTCTCTACTTATGAGTTGCAATGTTTACAAGCTGAACCCGCAGCGATTATTCAAGAAGATCAGCTTGCTGCTTATGGTCTGATTACGCAAGAAAGTTTTGATTCAACTATTGGACGTTCTGAACACTTTAAGCCTGAATTTAACTCGATTAATGAAAAAATTAAATTTAAAAAAAGACGATTGGTTGGGCAGATTGCGATGGCAATGCGATATTTGCAGGTCATGGGAAAAGCAGAAAAAAGGTTGATTAACCTAGATCAAAAAAGATTTATTCAGGATTAGTGCTTCATGAAAAAAACAATCATATTAGCTATTTTTACTTTACAGGGAAATGGCGCTGAACGGTTTGCTTTAACCTTGGCAAAAGGTTTAATTGATGCGGGTCATGAAGCACACATTGTTTATTTTAAAAATATTATTGATTTACCGATTCCTGAGGGTGTAAAACTTCACTTTTTTGATTATCAAAAATATCGTGTAATTCCTAAATTTATGCGTGCCGGTTTTGCAGCAAAAGCATTTGATAATTTTATATTAAAAAATATTGGTACTCCTGATCTTGTCCTATCAAACTTATTTCCTGTTGATTTTGTATTATCAAAAAGTCAGTTGCCCAATGTACACTTAGTCATTCATAACACGACTAGTCTGGAATATGGTGAAAGATTAGAAGGGATGAGAAAAGAGTTGACTAAAATTTATTTAGCAAAACCGTGCGTGGCAGTTAGTAAAGGTGTCGAGACAGATTTTATTAAAGTATTTGGTTCTGAAAGTCGAATAACTACTATTTATAATCCGATTGATGTTGATCAAGTCATTTCAACCGCAAATGAATATGTGCCAGAAATTGAAGGGCCTTATATTGTAAATGTTGGGAAATTTAAGCGGCAAAAGCGACATGATATTTTAATTGAAGCTTATGCAAAAGCAAATGTTCAGGAAAAGTTGGTTTTAGTTGGAACTGGTGAATTATTAGAATCATCTAAAAAATTGGTTAAAAGCTTAGGGATAGAAGATAAGGTTATTTTTACAGGTTTTAAAAAGAATCCATATCCTTATATAAAACATGCAAAATTAATGGTGGTATCTTCTGATTTTGAAGGGTTAGGCTTGGTCATTCTAGAAGCTTTAGCTTTGGGTACACCAGTAATTAGTACTAATTGTCCATCTGGGCCTAGTGAAATTTTACCATCTATTAATTTAGTTCCTATTGAGGATACAGTTAAACTTTCGATTAAAATTAATTATGCATTGAGTGATTTGAAAAAATATTCAACTATCTTAGCTCCACATTTTTTTAAAAATTATGCAGTTAAGTTTTATTTGCAATTAACTAAAAATTAATAGTTATTAGATGTTTATGGTTTTTTATGATTAATATTAAATTATCAGTAATTATTCCTGTTTATCAGGTAGAAAATTATATTGAAAAATGTTTATATTCGTTATTTGAGCAAATGAATAAAAATGTTGAGTGTATTATAGTTAATGATGGAACCCCCGATCAGTCTATGGAGTTAGTGAAGAAAATAATAGAAAACTATGCTGGTCTTAATATTTGTGTAATTAATCAAGAAAATCAGGGGTTAAGTGCTGCTAGAAATAATGGATTAAAAAATGCGAAAGGGGATTATATAGCTTTTTTAGATTCAGATGATTGGATAGATAATTCTTATATTGAAAAAATTTTAAATATAATTGATAGCTCTAAGCCAGATATTATTCATTTCAATCCTATTATTGTAAGGGGGGGGAGCTATTCCCATGAATCTCTTTTTGATGAACTAGAAGGATGTCTGATTTTAGATAATAAAAATAAAGAATTTATCTTTAGAAAAAATAAATGGTTTTCTTGTTTTAGAGTTTTTAAAAAGAGTCTTTTTATAGATAAAATATTTCCATTAGGAGAGGTTTTTGAAGATATTTTAACTATACCATTTTTATATAAAAATGGTATTAAATTATATTTTATAAAAGATGGTTTATATTTCTACTATCAACGAGAATCTAGTATAACAAACTCTAAAAATCACTCTAAAAAAATAGATAGTTTAATGCATGGTATAAATATTTATAAGCAATATAAATGTGATTCGTTTAATGTTATAAAATTACATTTATTAATATTACTAATAGAATATTCTCTAAACTTTAATTATAAGAAATATCGAAATTTTTTAAACAAAAATAAAGTATTAATGCAGGAAGTTAGAGAGCTTCAAGGAGTCGAAAATATCCATTGGAAAAAAAAGTTAATGCTTAATCATCCTATTTTGTTCTTTTTTTATAAGAACTTTTTTCGGTTTAGATAATTAATGCTTCAAATTGTTTAGTCATGTGTTTGATATTTAGTCTATCTATTTCCTCTTTTGAAGGAGAATAGATATTTATTAGACTACTGTCAATCTTATCAGTTAAAGCTTTTATATCTCCACTTGGTACTAATCCATTTCTAAGATTTTTTGAATTTAGAAGATATTCGACGCCTGAACAACAATTAAATGCTATAACAGGAGTACCAAGAATAATAGATTCTGCAATTACAAGAGGACAACCTTCCATTTTAGAGGTGAGAAGCAAGTATTTGCTTTTTTTTATAAATTGAGATACATCTTTTTGCCAACCAAGAAAATCTATCCTATTTTCACCATTTAAATCTCTTGTTAACTTTTTTAAATCTTCTAATAAGGGGCCATCTCCAACTAAAGCCATTCTTCCTGTAGATTTACTATTGAGGAATGCTTTAATTGCGTAATCAGGTCGTTTTTCCTGACTTAATCGTCCTACGAATATAATATCCCAATATTTTTTATTTGTATTAATGTTAGTGTCTAATCTTGAGAAGTCAATTCCATTGTAAATTGTTCTTGATTTATTTAAAAATAATTTATTATTATAGGTGTTTTCCAAATCACTATTAACAAATATGATTTTCTTATCATAAAAGATATTATTCATATATTTTTTTTGTAGATAGAGTCTTCTTTTTTCTTTATATAGTCTAAAGATATTGGTTGCTTTGTATTCATTGAAATCTGCTATTTGACCATGAACCCACGCCCATACGTTTCCATCTAAATGGTTGAGTAATTGAAAAGCATAGTAATGTGTTAATATTATAAGATCAGCTTTTTCATTATTAATTGTATTTTTTATTGTTTCTATATCGACTTTCTTTAATATATTATTTCTATTTCTCCATAAAGAGCCTTTACAAAAAATATCAGGTACATCAATATTTAATATTTCTATTTTTGATGGAATATCCATCCTTATATTGTGTTTATCTAATAAAGCAATTTTTACTTTATAATTTTTTGATAGAGACTTAGCTAAATCTAAAGCTATTCTTTCAGCACCTCCCCCATGTAGATGATCAACTATAAATATGATTTTTTTCATATTAATTTTCCTTAGTTATAAATGTGTATGGATGAGTCGAGAAGCTTCCTAAACCTTTTATACCCCCACAAATACTGTTCTGGAGCGACATTAATCATGCGCTCCATTTCTTTATTTAAAGTATCGACAGAAAGCTGTAAATCCTTCGATAAAATATCATTTGATAATTCAGTCACGTAAATATCATAACCCGATAAATCTTCACGTCTTAAACAACTGAGTCCAACCACAGAGCATTGTGTTTTAGCCGCAAGTTTGGAAAGAAGCGTGGAAGATAGCGCATTTTGACCATAAAAATAAGAATAGATTCCACCACTTTCTTTAGGGACATGATCCGGTAAAATTGCAGAAAAACCACCTTGTTTTAAATGCTTAAATAAAGCACGTACACCAGAATCATCTGTAGGAACCAGTGTTGCATTCAGGCGTTGCCGGGCTTCAAGCATAAAGCGGTCAACATCCTGATTCTTGCTGGGCTTATACATAATCACAGGGGAGGTATGTTGATTTACCCAAACATTTAATAGCTCCCACGTACCAAAATGAGGCACCACAGCCAAGCAGCCCTGAGGATTTTGCAAAGCTTGGATAAATAGATCTGCACCTTGTATATCTCGAATTAAAGACAACGCGTATTCAGGAGATGAACCCCAAATTTTGACTGATTCTGCATAGGTCATGCACTGACTTTTGAGACTGCGTTTAGTCAAATCAGCTCGTTCAGATTCAGAAAGTTCAGGATAAGCAGAGGCCAGATTAATCTCGGTCACTCGGCGTGCAGAAGAATGGCTGAGATACAAAAGAGATCCAGCCAGTTGCCCAAGATTTTGAATGAATCTTAATGGAAGCTTGGAGAAATTTTTAAGTAGGGTGTACATGGTGTCCAGATGGTCAGATTATAGGTCTTTGTCCGGATTGCCTTTCAGCACCATATAAATCAAACCGACAAAAATCAGCAGGGCACCTAAAATACTGCTCAGGCAAAAATACACAATACGCTCATTGGTATCGAGGTTGAACAGGTTGTTGGCAAGGATATAGCGCATGAACAGCCATTGAACCACTGAAAATACAATAAGCATAATGCTGCGATTACGAACTGCAGGACGCATAGCCATTGCTAATTACCTTAGATTGAAAACTGTCGCTATTATGCCACTGTTCCAGATGCGACTCAATCTTACAAAAAAAGCCCCGCGCAAGGCAGGGCTTTTCACTTAAATCTTCAAGAATTATTCTGGAGATTCAGCTTTTGGTTTTTCACGTAAGCGAATACCAAGGTCACGCAGTTGGTTTGATTCAACTGGTGCCGGTGCTTGCGTCAATGGACATTCCGCAGTTTTGGTTTTCGGGAATGCGATCACGTCACGGATTGAAGATGCACCAGTCATCAACATTACCAGACGGTCAAGACCGAATGCCAAACCACCATGTGGAGGTGCGCCATAACGTAAAGCATTGAGCAAGAAGCTGAATTTCTCTTCCGCTTCTTCTTCATCAATGCCTAAAGCTTCAAAAATCGCTTTTTGCATTTCAAGGTTATGAATACGCAGCGAACCACCACCCACTTCAGTACCGTTCAATACCATATCGTAAGCAACAGAAAGTGCAGCACCCGGGTTGTTTTTCACGTCTTCAACGCTTGATTTCGGTAGCGTGAATGGGTGATGCACAGAGGTCCATTTGCCATCATCAGTTTCTTCGAACATCGGGAAGTCAACCACCCAAAGCGGCGCCCACTCGCAAGTTGCCAATTTCATGTCATGACCGACTTTGATACGTAAAGCACCCATCGCATCATTGACGATTTTGGCTTTATCCGCACCGAAGAATACGATGTCACCATTTTCAGCGCCCACACGTTTCAACAGATCCAGCACGATTGGCTCGATGAATTTCACGATTGGAGACTGAAGACCTTCGATACCTTTTTCAAGTTCGTTGACTTTGATATAAGCCAAGCCTTTCGCGCCATAAATGCCTACAAATTTGGTGTATTCATCAATCTGGCTACGTGGAAGTGAACCTGCACCCGGTACGCGAAGCGCAACGATACGGCCTTTAGGATCTTTGGCAGGGCCTGCGAATACTTTGAACTCAACGTCTTGCATCATGTCTGCAACGTCAACCAGTTTCAAAGGAATACGCATATCCGGTTTATCAGATGCATAGTCACGCATTGCATCGGCATAAGTCATACGTGGGAATTTGTCGAATTCAACATTTAAAAGTTCTTTGAACATTTTAACCGTCAAGGTTTCCATCAAATCCATAATGTCATCGTCACTCATGAACGATGTTTCAACGTCGATCTGGGTAAATTCTGGCTGACGATCCGCACGCAAGTCTTCGTCACGGAAACATTTTGCGATTTGGTAGTAACGATCGATACCGCCGACCATCAACAACTGTTTGAACAGCTGTGGAGATTGTGGCAGTGCGTAGAAGCTACCGTTTGATACACGGCTTGGTACCAAATAGTCACGCGCGCCTTCTGGGGTTGCACGGGTCAAGATCGGCGTTTCAACATCCAGGAAACCATTGTCTTCGAAGTAGTTACGAATCAGGTTGGTCAATTTAGAACGGAAACGTAGGCGATCTAACATCTCTGGACGACGGATGTCCAAGAAACGGTATTTCAAACGAATTTCTTCAGAAATATTGGTGTTTTCGTCATTCAAAGGGAATGGCGGAGTGTCTGACTGAGCAAGAACTTCAATTTCTTTACCCAAGACTTCGATCTGACCGCTCACCATATTGGCATTTTCTGTGCCTTCATAACGGCGACGTACACGGCCTGTAATTTTTAATACGAATTCTGAACGTACTTTGTCCGCAGTTGCGAATGCTTCAGGGGTATCCGGGTCAATAACCACTTGAACAAGACCGTCACGGTCACGCATATCAAGGAAAATCACACCACCGTGGTCACGGCGACGGTGAACCCAACCGCATAATGTTACAGTCTGGTCAATTTGAGTTTCGGTTAAAGAACCGCAGTAATGAGTTCGCATCATAGCGTTAGAAATCCAACTATATGGGTTAAGGTCAGCGAATACGTAAACAGCGTACCGCTTTGAGTAAAGGTAGGATTATGCCTCTTTGGGCATGTTGTCACAAGAACTTGGGTCAAAAACAATATCATTTTAAAGTGAATGAGATAAAAGCCAGCACTTTGCTTAGCCCATCCGGCGGTCGCGATCCAAAAATAAAAACAGCAAACAGCCCAGACTAAAGGTGATCAGAAAACCCTGGCTGAATTGATTGATGGAACGGCCGGTAAAATAGTACAGATCGGATTGCCAGACTTCTGTCGAGATATAACGTGCATAATCCCAGACTGAAAATAGGCCAGTGAATATCGAAAACAGCAATAATCCGCAGGCATAAGCTTTGATTTTCAGGTTCACTGCCAGATATTGCTGATGTTTTTTATAGTAATGCACGCTCATCCACAGCATAAACGGTAAGGCCAGAAAGGAAGTGCCGATTTGTAAAATTCGATGCAGCGGATAACTGTGTCCAAAAAGCTGAAATGGTCGTGCTAGAAAATCATGAAAAGCAAAAGTACGAAAGTCTACATGAGTCAAACCATCCCAGATTAAATGCGTGGCAGTACCGATGATCACCGCCAGACAAACTGCCAGAAAAAACTTGAATGCTGAAATGAGAGTGTGAATATTTAGATCATGCTGAATTCCGACAAAGCGGTAAATGGCTGGCCGATATAGAGCATACCAGATTGCACAAAAGCCCAATCCGATCCACAGGTCCGGATGAATCAGCGAGGACCATAAATGCGTAACATTCGAATTGCTGGAACTAAACAGACGATGTAAATCGGGCACCATACAGCCAATCGCCAATGCAGCAATCGGAAGCCGGTTTCCGCTTAAACGTGAAAGAGGTGGCGCAAGTACAGCATGAGACAGGGTAAAGGGCATAAAAGTTTTTTTAAAGATGAAAATAACCAGAAAACACATTTTAATAAAATATGCGAAGGATTATCGTAAAGGATTGCAAAAATAATGAAATGTTATATTATAACATTCATCCAAAATGGTGAATTTGAGCTTCAGTCATGTCCTTCCCTAAGAATCTAATAACACTTTCAATTTTTGCTGTAGCTGCCCCTACAGTTTTTGCAGAACAGACCTCATCTTCCATTCCCGTGCAGACCATGGACACCATTCAGGTGCAAGCTCATCCACTGGTGCAAACTGCAGCGGACTTTGCGGTAGCGGATCATGTTGTAGATCAGAAAGCCTTGTCTGAACGTGCAACCACCATTGGAGATGCATTGGCAGATGAACTGGGCGTATATTCTAACCAGTTTGGTACGGGGGCCAGCCGTCCGGTGATTCGTGGGCAAGATGGGCCACGTGTCAAAGTCTTGCAGCATGCTTCAGAGACAGCCGATGTTTCCACGTTATCTCCAGATCACGCCGTCACCGTCGATCCGATTTTGGCAAAACAGGTCGAAGTGATTCGTGGGCCATCGACGTTACTCTATGCAGCAGGAACAGTGGGTGGTCTGGTTAATGTCACCGATCAGAAAATTCCAACGCAAATGCCTGAAGATGGTCTGGAAGGTACAGTCGGTCTGCGCTATAACACCGGTAGTGATGAGAAACTGGCCAGTGCAGGAATTACGGCTGGAATTGGTGAAAAATTTGCTTTGCGTGTAGAAGGCTCAAAACGTAAGGCCAATGATTATATTGCACCAGATTATGTCGTTGAAGAGTCTCATGGAGATCACTCACATTTTCATAAACAGCGCCGTGTAGACAATACCTTTGCCGAAGGGCAAACGGTGAATATTGGCGGTTCATGGATCCATGACCGTGGTTTTGTCGGCTTATCTTATAGTAACCGCCAAGACCAATATGGTCTGCCAGGACACAGCCATGAATATCATGGCTGTGAAATTCATGGCGATCATTTTCACTGTCCAAAACCGGGCGAAGATGAGCATGATCATGAAGAAACAGCGGGGCCGTGGGTAGATTTAAACTCTGAGCGTTATGATGTTCGTACCGAGCTAGAACAACCTTTTGCCGGTTTTGACAAGTTGCGTGCGCATGCCAGCTTTACCGATTATGAACATGATGAACTGGAAGAAAATGCAGTCATCAGCAACTTTAAAAGTAAGGGTTATGATGCACGTTTAGAGCTGGTGCAGGTTCCTGTTGCAGGTTGGGAAGGTGTCATTGGCACCCAGCTTTCACAGCAGAAAATTAATTTATCGGCTCCAGAATCGCATAGTCATGCAGAACACGATCATGAAGGACATGAACACGATCATAGTGAGCATGCGGATCATAATCATGATGTGTTGATGGCAGATACCAAAACCCAAAAATACAGCCTTTTTGCTTTAGAACATAAGCAGTTCGGCGATGTTCATGTTGAACTTGGAGCACGTGTCGATCATCAAAAAGTAAAAGTGGATTCGGAGCAAAAAGATTATTCCGGTACGGGTGTTTCTGCCTCTGCCGCTGCGAATTGGGAGTTTGCACCGAATTACAAACTGTCTGTAGTGGGATCACATCAACAGCGTTTGCCTCTAGCGCAAGAGCTGTATGCTGATGGTCTGCATTTTGCGACCAATACCTATGAAGTGGGGAATCCTGATCTTGATAAAGAAAGGTCAAATAATCTTGAATTAGGTCTGCACTATGCAGGGGATAAACTGGATTACCATGTGCATGTCTATCACAACTGGTTTGATGATTATATTTATGGCGAAACGGTAGCGCAGAAAGGTAATTTGCGCGGCGTGCAATATACCCAAGACCAGGCCAGATTCTATGGCACTGAGGCTCAAGCCGGTTATCAGATCAATGATATGTACAAGCTGAGTGTCTTTGGCGATTATGTGCGTGGCAAAATTGAAGCTGAGAATGCACCACGTATTCCTGCCGGTCGCTTAGGCAGCAAAGTGGAAGCAGATTTTGCCGATGGTTGGTCAGGTTTGGCTGAATATTATCATGTCTTCAATCAGGACAAGATTGCCAGCTATGAAGAGGAAACCCAAGGCTACAACATGGTCAATGTGGGCTTAAGCTATACCAATACCCTTGCAGATAACAATGCTTATCGGGTGTATTTCAAGGCCAATAACCTGCTCGATGATCAGGTCTATTCCCATACTTCATTCCTGTCGAATATTCCGCAAGTCGGTCGTAACTTTAGCGTCGGTGTGCAGTATGATTTCTAAAGTAGTGATGAAATAACTGACCAAATCAAAGAGATGTCACTGAAATTGACTTGAAAAATCATCTGATAAAACCTAGCCTGAGCATATTGGGTTAGGTTTTTTCTTATGCGTATCTTTCAACGAATTCACAATAAACTGAACTGGTCAAATCGCCGTTATGCGGCATTGATTATCAGTCTACTGGCGGTCAGTTATCTGGCATCTGCTGTTTATCATACTTATAAGCCTTTACCAGAAGGTCTGAATTACACCGGCAAGCTGCGCCATGCCGAAGTCAAGTTTCTGGCCGATCGGACTTATCTGGATGCACAAGGAAAACAGCACTTAGATCATCGTATTTTTAATGAAATGCTGAAGATGATTGAAGAGGCCAAATCACTGATTGTGCTGGATCTGTTTTTATTTAATCAGCAAACCGGTGCCTCGACACAGGAACATCAGGCATTGAGTCAACAGTTGAGCGATGCCTTAATCAGTAAACGTCTGCTGCAACCGCAAGTTGAAATCAAGTTCATTACCGATCCGATCAATTCAGTCTATGGCGGAATTCAGTCCGAGCAGTATCGCAAGTTACGTCAGCATGGTATCGATGTAATTGAAACCAATCTGATCCCTTTGCGGGCGTCCAATCCGAGCTGGTCGGGGTTCTGGTATTTATGTTGCCAGGGCATTGGTAATAATCCGGAAAAAGGCTGGTTGCCGAATCCATTTGGCCCAGAAAAAATTACTCTGCGCAGTTATTTTGATTTATTTAACTTTAAAGCCAATCATCGTAAAACCTTGGTGGTAGACACCGATCAGGGCTGGAAAGCGCTGGTCACCTCCATGAATCCGCATGATGGGAGTTCGCGGCATTCCAATATCGGTTTATTGGTCTGGGGAACCACAGCCGTGGATATTCTGAGAACAGAACAATCGGTCGGCATCATGTCACAGGCCAATATGCCAGCCATTATCGCGGGCGATTTTCAGGCAGAAAATACCCAGCCACAAGTTCAGGTCCTGACGGAAAAAGCCATTTATGATGCGACTTTAAATCTGATTCAGACGGCGAAAAAAAATGAACAGATTGATCTGGCCATGTTTTATCTGTCCGAGCGTAAGATTATTAAAAGTCTGATTGCGGCGCATGAACGCAAGGTTAAGGTTCGGGTTTTACTCGATCCCAATAAAGATGCCTTTGGCCGTGAGAAAAACGGGATTCCAAACCGACAGGTGGCTTCGGAACTGCACAAGGCAGGCATTGATGTACGCTGGTGCAATACCCAGGGTGAGCAATGTCATAGCAAAATATTGATGAAGCGTAATGCTCAGCAGGCTGAAATGATTTTAGGCTCGGCCAATTTCACCGCACGCAATCTGAAAAACTATAATCTGGAAACCAATATGCGCGTGCTGGGTCAGCATCAGGCAGAAGTGTTTAAAGATGCCCAACAATATTTTGATGGTGCATGGTCAAATCTGAATGGCCGTGTGATGAGTGTGGACTATAGACAATATGAAGACAATTCATGGTCTAAATATTGGCTGTACCGCTTTATGGAATGGAGCGGCTGGTCGACGTTTTAGCATCTCTAATAATCTCCCTAAATCCCTCTTTTGAAAAGAGGGACTTTACCTCCCTTTTTTAAAGGGAGGGTAGGAGGGATTTTTTAAGGCTCCGGATTCGGTGGAACCAGTTCATCCAGTTCTTTATCGGACAATGCTTCAAGTTCAGCAAGATCCGTTTTAATTTTCCATTGCTCTTCATGGTCGACCGGATTGGGTAAACGCGCTTCTAGCCAGTCACAGACTACATCTGGCGGGAAATTGGCATGATTACATTGAATCACCCAAGACAAGAAATCTTTGGCGACACCATTCATATACGGTGGTGGCGATACTGGCAGGAACTGAGTCGGAAGACGTTCATTTTTAGAAATATAATTCAGGACATGACCTAGTTCCTGTACGGTCTGCCAAGCCAACGGATGATCTACATTGATCTGAAATTTAAACCACCATGCCTGTTTGCCATCTGAACCATAGCTATCAATCCGTTCTTTTTGAACACTCGGCACTTTAGAAAAATATTCATGTAAACGATCGAAATTTAAATCAGACACAGTATTCAACTCGAAACATTAAAAAAGTGATTTTAGCATAAAGCAGTCGCCTGCCGATGGGCCTGCTAGATTGAAAATACGCAGGCACATTACAAAAAATTGCAGGGTCAGTAAGCGTATTCATATTTTCTGCATTTATTTTGTTTAAAATATAAACGAGTGATTGAGAGGAAGCTCAAATGAAAATAGTGTTATTGAGTGCAATATTTGCTGCATTGCTATTGGGGGCTTCTGCACAGACGATGGCCGGAAACGCTTGGGGCGGATATACAGGGGTTGAACGTTCTAAGCCGAATTACCGCGCTGCACCATCACGCTCTTATGATCCACCACGGCACTCTTATCCGCAGCGTCCGATGCCACCTAGACCACATTACCCGCAACGACCGACCCATTGGGGTTATCCGCCTGCTCAAAGTCAAAGTGGTCTCAATATCCAGTATCAGGCACCGACCACGATTTATCAAAATTCCAATAGCTATAGCTGGGTGAATGGCGATCCGAATGTGGCTCGAATTGAAAGTTCAAGATATAGCGTTATCAGTGACTGGCAGCGTCTGGGCTTACCTGCACCACCGCGTGGCAGTTACTGGATTTATGAAAATGGACGTTATGTGCTGGTGCCGAATCGTTAAGTTAAAAATCCCCCTTTATTCAAGGGGGATTTTTTATATCAAGCCAACTCATCATCTTCCGGACGAGGCGTTTTGCCTTGTGGCACTGGTTTCTCGCTGTGTTTGTCACGAATTACCGATGGATAGGTCCATGACGCATAGCGCACCACTAAGATGGCAAATGCCATAATCAGGATCGAACCGGTAATAATCACCAGATCCATACTGGCTTTATGCGTGTGCTGAATGTCCGCAATGAGCAAGCGGGTCAGTGCGGTAATGGCAATATAAATCAGGAAGCGTACCGGCATATGATTGGTTTTAAAATAGATCCCCACCATGGCACCGAGTTCGAGATAGATGAACAGTAAAAGAATATCGTCAATGGTGGCGAACTGTTTCACGGTCAGAATATCGATGACGGTATGGCCAGCGGACCAGATCACCATACAGCCAATAATAAACAGGGCAATATAATGAAAACTTTCTACAGCAAGATTACCAAAACGGTCGAGGAGGGCTTCAAGTTTTTCAACTTTGGGATGGGGTTTCGGCATAAGATCTTCCTGATTTTTATTTGATATAAACGATACTTAGAGAATAACCTGCAAAAATTATGCACAGAATGATTGGATGAAAAATAAAGATTAAATTATTTGAACTTTTGCGCTTTTTTTAGACTAAATTGCTATATTGTATGGGTGGTACATTGAATAAATAGGAGAAAAAAGTGTTAGATAAAATTCAAACAAAAATTGACCAATTAGAAGCCGGAAAAAAATTAATCCTCGGCGTAGGTATTAAGGCTGAAGATATGCAAAAGGTGGTGGAACTCTGCGAGTCTTTAGAGTCAGAGGGGAATATCAAAATTGTGAATAAACATCTGAATCCGAAAAGCAATAATCAACCGGATTCTTTAATGATTCAGAAAGTTTAAGTTTCGAATTGTAATAAAAACGCCTGCATCAAGCAGGCGTTTTTGATTATGGCTGTTTCAGCTTAAGCTTGAGTCGTGAAGTAATCTTCAGAGAAGTTCATGATCAGGTCAGAACCTGATTTTACTTTGGTGATGCGTAGAGCCAGCTCAGGCAGAATGCGTTGCACAAAATAATTCGCCAAAGCCAGTTTGTTTTGATAGAACTCGCCCTCTTTATTTTTCGCAGCATTGGCAATACGCGCGAACATATACGAGAAGCTGAGCAGACCGACAGCGTGCAGATAGTCGACCGCGGTCGAGTTCGGGAAATCATGACTTTCTCTTGCTGCTTCCAGAATAAACTGAGTCACCGATTCGACTTCAGTCGCTGCATCCAAAGTGGCATCTTTAATGAAGTTTAGGTCTGCATCCAGACTGTTGGCAAAGTCGCGGATTTCAGAGATATATTCAGAGATATATTCACCGCCACATTTAATGGTTTTACGACCGATTAAATCTTGTGACTGTACGCCGTTGGTGCCTTCATAGATCTGGGAAATACGCAGGTCACGGATACATTGCTCCACACCCCATTCACGGATATAGCCATGACCACCAAACACCATTTGCGCATCTAATGTTGCCTGGAAGGCAGTATCGGTTAAATAGGCTTTTGCGATTGGCGTGAGTAGTGCCACGCGGTCATTGGCTTTTTTCACGGCTTCTGGATCGGTAGAGAACTTGGTAATGTCCAGTTGCTGACCGACATAAACTGCAAAGGCACGAGACGCTTCATTGTTGGCACGTACATTCAGCAGCATACGGCGTACATCACCATGCACCAGAATACTGTCCGCGGGTTTGTTTGGTGATTGAACGCCAGCCGCACTGCGACCCTGTAAACGGTCTGTGGCATATTGTGCAGCATTTTGATAAGCAAATTCAGAAGCACCTAAGCCCTGAATCCCCATGGACAGGCGTTCATAGTTCATCATCACGAACATCGCAGCCAGACCTTCGTTTTCTTTACCCACCAGATAGCCTTTGGCGCCGTCAAAATTCATGACACAGGTCGCAGAAGCTTTAATGCCCATTTTGTGTTCGATAGAACCTGGCCCTACAGGATTGCGTTCGCCAACAGAACCATCTTCATTGACCAGGAATTTCGGTACGATAAACAGGGAAATACCACGTGAACCCGCAGGTGCATCTGGGGTTTTGGCCAGAACCAGATGAATGATGTTTTCCGCCAGATCATGATCACCACCAGTGATGAAAATCTTGGTGCCGGTGATGCTATAGCTACCATCTTCATTGTGTTCAGCTTTGGTTTTGATAATCCCCAGATCTGTACCGGCATGTGGCTCGGTTAAGCACATGGTGCCTGACCATTCACCCGAATAAATTTTAGGTAAATAGGTTTCTTTTTGCGCTTGTGAAGCATAGCTGTTTAAGGCCATACCTGCACCGACAGACAGCAGCGGATACAGCATGAAAGACGGGTTGGTGGCAAACAGCATTTCATCAGAAAGTACCGTTAGCATTTTCGGCATTTCCTGGCCGCCCCATTCGGTATCTGCGCCCAACCCGATCCAGCCGCCTTCGGCATATTGTTTAAAGGCTTCTTTAAAGCCAGCAGGGGTAGTCACATTGCCATTTTCATATTTTGCGCCTTCTTCATCACCGCTACGGTTGAGTGGCAGGGTCACGTTTTGCGCAAATTTCGCCATTTCTTCCAGAATGGCTTCTGCTGTTGCAGCATCGAGGTGCGCTAAATTTTCATTGGCTTGCCAGAATTGTTCTGCATTAAAGACATCGTTGAGGATGAATTTCATATCGGCAAGTGGCGCGTTATAAATTGGCATGGTGTGTCACCTGTTTATTGTTTGATTAAATAAGTTTTAATCAGTCTAAAGGACTCAAAATCTGAATGTTAGACGACTAAAGGTTAATTCTGTAACTCGTTATAAAGAAAAAGGACTGTCTGTTCATTGACCGTCCTTTTTCTGTGATGCGATTAGTCTGATTCTAACTTAGAATGCGAAATGTTCTGCATCCAGGTTCATCAATGGCTCTACACCTGTTGCGATCACGTCAACATGTGAACGAACGCGTGGCAGGATTTTCTTGAAGTAGAAGCGTGCAGTGGTCACTTTGGCATTGTAGAAGTCAACTTCAGTGGTGCCAGCAGCCAGTTGCTCTTGAGCAACCAGTGCCATACGTGCCCATAGGTAAGCCAGGGTGACATAACCAGAGAAGTACAGGTAATCGACCGCAGCTGCACCGACTTCTTCAGGGTTTTGCATCGCACGCATACCAATTTGCATGGTCAGGTCGCCCCATTCCTTGTTCAAGGCAGCCAATGGCTCAACGAATTCTTTCATTGCAGCATTGTCTTTGTGCGCTTCAGCAAATTTGTGGATCATCTTGGTGAAGTCTTTCAACATCGCACCTTGAGTACCCAACACTTTACGACCTAACAAGTCCAGCGCCTGAATTTCAGTGGTACCTTCGTACAAACAGGCAATACGTGTATCACGTACGATTTGCTCCATGCCATGCTCAGAAATAAAGCCATGACCACCGAAGACCTGCACACCGTGTTTCGCAGCTTCAGAACCGGTTTCAGTCAGGAATGCTTTTGCGATTGGGGTAAGTAGAGACAAGATATTGTCTGCAAATTTACGATCGGCTTCTTCTACAGCATGTTCAACCACGTCCGCATATTGCGCCAACAGGTAAACCAGTGCGCGACCTGCTTCAGCATATGCTTTTTGGGTTAGCAGCATGTTACGTACAGCTGGATGCACAATGATTGGATCTGCTTCTTTTTCCGGGTTTTTAGGGCCAGACAGTGAACGCATCGCCAGACGGTCTTTGGCGTAGGCAAGTGCACCCTGGAAAGAACCTTCAGACGCTGCCAGACCTTGTACTGCCGTACCGATACGTGCGGTGTTCATGAAGGTGAACATGCAGTTCAGACCACGGTTTTCAGGGCCAATCAGGAAGCCTTTCGCGTTATCGAAGTTGATCACACAGGTTGCGTTACCGTGGATCCCCATTTTATGTTCGATTGAACCACAACGTACGCCATTGCGATCGGCAATAGAGCCATCGGCATTTAGGTTGAACTTCGGTACGATGAATAATGAAATACCTTTGGTACCTTTCGGTGCGCCCGGTAAACGTGCCAGTACGATATGGATGATGTTTTCAGCCATGTCGTGTTCACCCGCAGAGATGAAGATTTTCTCGCCAGAAATGGCGTAGCTACCATCTGCTTGTGGCTCGGCTTTGGTACGGATAATACCCAGGTCAGAACCTGCATGCGATTCGGTCAGGCACATGGTACCCGTCCACTCACCTGAAACCAGTTTAGGCAGGTAAGCATCTTTTTGTTCAGCTGAACCGTGGTGTTCTAAAGTACGAACTGCACCGTGAGACAGGCCAGGGTACATGCCCCATGCCCAGTTCGCAGTACCGACCATTTCAGAAATGGTAATCCCTAAAGAATTTGGTAAACCTTGACCGCCATACTGTTCTTCAGCAGAAAGTGAAGGGAAGCCAAGCTCGATGTATTTTTGATACGCTTCTTTAAAGCCTGTTGGTGTAGTCACCACGCCGTCATTCCAGGTACAACCTTCACGGTCGCCCGCCTGGTTAATCGGAGAGAGTTCATTTTCACAGAAATCAGCCGCAGCTTCTAAGTACTGATCTACCAGTTCACGGCTTACGTTTTCTTGGAATGCAGGGAGATTTGCATAGTGTTGTTCAGCATTTAATAATTCATGCAACACAAATTGCATATCACGTAAAGGCGCTTTGTATTGTGGCATATCGGTTTCCTCAATACTGGTTTAACCAGCGTTATAATCTTAGATGAACTAAAAACGTATCTTCACTGACACGGTTTGGAATGATTCTAATCCTGCAACATCTTCCCCTGCGGTACAAGCTTTTCAGGGGGATTTCTTGGTGACTGTAAAGTCAAAGATTAATATGCATGACGTATTAAACATATTGAGTATAAAGGCTTTAGTCATATTTTGTATGATACGAATAGTCAACTATCCAGGGTAAATAGCACGCAATAAAAAAGCACCCGAAGGTGCTTGTCGTGAATCATTGATTCCTATGCATTAATAGGCAGATGTTTTGGGCTGGAAACGAACATGACATTGACCATTCACTGTTTGTTCACCTGCTTTGATCTGTGCAGCAGTACCATCTTTCTTGCCTTGACAGGCTTGCAGCATCGCTTGTTGTTGTGCCTGACGCTGAGCCAGACGTTGATCAAACTGTTTGGTCAATTCTGCACGTTTTGCATCAGTTAATGCTTCACCGCGCATCATGCCGCCACGGACATCGGCACGCATTGGACGATGTTCACCTTTCATGCCGCGGTGTTCACCGCGCTGGCCTTGCATGTTTTTACGATCGGCTTTAAAAACGATAGTGCAGCTGCCATCAATGGTTTTATCACCGGCCTTGATTTGAACCGCTGAACCTACGGCTTTATTGTCACAGGCCTGTTGCAGCTGTTTGGCAAATTGCAGACGTTCCGCACGCTTTGCCTTAAACTGCTCGCGCTGTTCAGGCGAAAGATGATGCTGTTTTTTACCCTCATGATGATGTTTCATCATTTGGCGATGCTCATTGTTCGGTACATTGCTGGTAGATTGACAGGCAGTCAAAGCCCCTATAGAAAGAACACTGGCGCTGATTAAGGCTATTTTTGTCATGGCTTGCATTGTATTTATTCCCGTCAAGAACCTGATTTTATGTCAGGTAAAGATTAAACAATAAAGATGAAGAAACAATGAAGAGTTTTTTGATGCCATGTTCGCTACAATAATGAATATAGAAGAAAAATTGAGATTTCTGTTTTGAACATTCGCCGTATTCCGATTGCATTACGTCTATTTTTGACCGTACTGTTGACCACGCTGGTTATTACCACAGTGAGTCTGGGTGTACTGCATCTGAATATGCAGCGTAATTTCGCCCGCTATGTGGCTGATGTCGAAATGCAGAAACTGGATTATGTGATTAAAAATCTGGCGGATGTCTATGCGGTGTATCAGGACTGGGGCAATGCGATTCAGGCCCAGATTCTACAAATGGAAGGGGAAGCCGCCCCAGATGATTATGACCGTTTATCACGCTGGTGGCTGCGCCGTCAGTATGATATTGCCTTGCAGCAGCGCTATTTTCAGGAACAGACCCTGGTTCAAGTCGCACCCAGTATGGTCGATCCGGCTTTGCCACCGCGTCAGGTCAATGAAGAAGAGTTACGCCTCCTGGCTTCCAATCTACCCTCTCAGTTTCAGCCCTTTGAAGGCCTAAAATTTCCGCTGAGTTCTAATCAGAATCTGTTTAGAACTGACCGTAAGAATGGCGAACAAGCAGCACAGCAGCCGACCGGCAAGAAGCAGTTTATCCAGATGCCGGACCGTCTTGGTCTCAGTTCACGTCTTTCGCTGTATGATGCAAAACGGCGTTTTGTGGTCGGTGAGGCTTCAGATGAGCAGATTTCCTATCGCCCGATTATGGTGAATAATCAGATTGTCGGCTATTTGGGCTTAAAGCCGGTTCTGGATCAGGATGATGCCTTAAGTATTAATTTTTTTAGTAATCAAAAGCGTTATTTATTTTTGGTCTATGCGCTCAGTATTTTGGCCAGTCTGATTGCCTCCTTGTTATTGGCGACTTATTTCAAGAAACCAATTCAACGTTTGCTGAATGGTACGCGTGCTCTGACCCAAGGCAATTATCAGTATCAGGTCAAAGTCAACCGCAATGATGAATTGGGTGATTTATCCAATGAATTAAATGCCTTGGCTGTGATTCTGGATCAGCATGAAACCTCACGCCGTCAATGGGTGGCAGATACTTCACATGAATTGAAAACGCCATTGGCGGTATTGCAGGCACAGATTGAAGCAATGCAGGATGGGATTCGTAAACCCACCCCTGAACATTTTGCTTCCATGCTGGCGCAGGTCACCAGCCTGAAAAAACTGACACAGGATCTGGCCGCATTGGCACAGGCCGATGCGCAGCAATTGCAATTTTACTTCTCGACGGTGAATCCGTGGGAGGTGGTACAGCAGGAACTGATCAACTTCCAGCCCAACTTTGATCAGGCTGAACTGACGGTCACTGCAGATGGTGAAGGTGCTGAATTAGATCTGGATCTGGACCGTTTTAAACAGATTGTGGCCAACTTGCTCAGTAACAGTATTCGCTATACTGAAGCGGGTGGGGAGGTGCATATTCATACTACACAGGATGATAAAGAATGGACCCTGTATGTTGATGACAGTCCGTTTGGCCTAACTGATGAACAACTGGCGCGTATTGGTGAGCGTTTCTACCGTGTCGATGATTCGCGTACCCGGGCAACTGGCGGAACCGGACTGGGTTTGGCATTATCATGTAAAATTACGCAGGCGCTGGGCGGCAGCTTAAGCTTTGCACATTCACCACTGGGTGGTTTACGATGCAAGCTGAGCTTTCCTAAACAAATGAAACCATGAAGGGAATAGATTGATGAAACATGTCATGCTGGTTGAAGATGAAATCGAACTTGCACAGTTGGTGCGAGACTATCTGGAAGCTGCTGGTTTTGAGGTCAGTATGTTTCATGATGGGCAGGAAGCATATAACAGTTTTACCCAGCGTAAACCGAGTCTGATGATTTTGGATTTGATGGTGCCGCGTATGGATGGTCTGACCATTTGCCGTAAAGTACGTGAACAGTCGGATTTACCGATTATTATGGTGACCGCGCGTACTGAAGAAATTGACCGGGTATTGGGTCTGAATATGGGTGCAGATGATTATCTCTGTAAACCATTTAGTCCGAAAGAACTAGTTGCGCGTGTACAGGCTGTGTTACGTCGTCTGGATCGTAAATCAGAACCGGAAAGCAATGATTTATTCCGTATGGACAAATCCCAGCAGCGTATCTGGTACCAGCAAAAAGCTTTGAACCTAACGCCGACCGAATTCCGTTTGCTGGAGTTATTCTTGGAACATGTCGGACAGGTATATTCACGTGCACAATTGCTGGATCATATTAATCCGGACAGTTTTGATGTGGCAGACCGTGTGATTGACAGTCATATCAAGAATTTGCGCCGTAAGATTTCAGATGCGGCTGAAACTGGCAATCGTCATGAATGGATTCAGGCAGTGTACGGTGTCGGTTACCGTTTTGAATATCCTGAAGATTGATTTGGGATTGAGATAAAAAAGCGAATCAGGTATGGTTCGCTTTTTTTCGGGACTAGACACTAGTATCTAGATTAGACAGAGAACACTGCACTTTTCAAAAGCGCAATCCTCAGTATCTCAGTTGTCTTTAACTTTACTATTGCCAACTCATAAAAGTTTATCACTAAATAAATGTTCACTTACATAAATAGATATCAAGTAGGCGGTGGGATTGCCTTAAGAAAAAATGTTTTTAAAGCAAAAACGTTGAATATCCTTAATTTTGCTGAATGTTTTACCTTTTACTGACTTGAATATGTCCGGGTTTTTTAATAATTCTTCTGCCTGAGTGTAGCTCAGTTGATTTTTACGTAATTGATCAATTGTAGTGCTCTGTCTCACCTCAAACATAGATTCAGTCCAGCTTCCATATTCTGGGAGGTAAAAAAGTCGATCTCCATATGTCCAAAAACTCCCTTTGATTGGAATCCCTTTATATAAGGGAGACTGAATGAACAGATCTTCCTCTTTTTTCCATTGAGAGAAGGGCATATTGTTTAGCATTCTAATTTCTGAAGTTGTTGAGCATAATTCAGAAAAAAACATGAATAAAGTGCTTGAGAAGGTTTGATATTTTCTAAAAAAATAAATGTGCTTACCATTACTGAATACACTTGGGGATAATCTGTGAAGTTCTGAGATAAAGGGATTTTTGTTGAGGACTTCGAGTTGAAGCTTTTGAGTATTAAAAAAAGCGATTTGATCCTCAGAAGTAAAAATTGGGAAAAAGGTATGATTGTCATCTTTTTTAATTATCTTTAGATTTGGATAATCAATTTTATGTGATTGATAAAAATAGCGATCGCTTAGTGGGTCATATAAGTAAATTTCGAAGTCAAATGGAATGGATTTTAAAGCGTCATTGTAATTTAAATCTAAAATTTCATGTTTATAAAAAACATTTTTTTGATCTGTGATATAGCTGTTTTCTTGCCAGATTTTTTCATGGGGTTGAAAGGAGGTTAAATATCTTAAGTGATATGGATCTGTTGATTTTAATTGTTGTCCTTCAACATAAGTCGATTCACCATTCGTCATGATATTTTTAATTATTAGCTTATAGTTTTGCTTACCATTTTTTAACTGATATAGAGGGTAGTGGTATCCTGATTTTGTAATTTTTCTCCCCAATAACATCGCATCTATTTTTTCAGATAAAGTAGGATCGATCGAATCTGAACTTGAACCGTACCGGGTTTGTCGGAGACCAAACTTTCTGAGAGAATGTCCCGATGAAAAAAGTAAAATATACCCCTGAAATCAGAGATAGAGCGGTTCAATTATTGATTGAATCCGAAAAAGATTAT
>NZ_VPAU01000024.1:0-44252 GCF_013419095.1 Acinetobacter sp. YH12105 | reverse complement strand
AAAGTAACTTAGACCAGTGTTGATCATTCAGCATTGTACGAGGCATAGCGAGAAGTAAATTTGGTTTGGCGATTAAATTTTACTTTCTCGCTATTTTTTTGAACAGAAAATGTCAACAGACCCTAATGGAATGACTTTAAATTCACTTTTATAACTAAGCAAAGCCACAATTAATCAGAAATTATGATAAGATCAGCTTTCTTAAAAAATGTGTTTTTTATAAAGATGAATTGCTTAGGTAATTTTTACTGTCTTTAGCACATTTTATTATTTTTTCTTTTTTTTAATTCACATCCTATTTTGAACAGATTTTTAATCGCTCAATTTAGGATTGTATTTGCTTATCTTTATAATGCTTATATTTCAAATCCTAAATTGTGACACTCAAAATTGGAGAGGTAATTAAGAACTCAAAACTAATGGAGATAGCAATGGATCGAATTGCAATTATTGGTGCTGGCCCAAGTGGCATGGCCCAATTAAGAGCGTTTCAGTCAGCAAAGGCCAAAGGTCTACAAGTTCCTGAAATTGTATGTTTCGAAAAACAAAATGATTGGGGCGGGCTATGGAACTATACTTGGCGCACTGGTATAGATGAACATGGGGAACCTGTCCACGGCAGTATGTACCGCTATTTATGGTCAAATGGCCCCAAAGAAGCGCTAGAATTTGCCGATTATACTTTTGATGAACATTTCAAAAAACCAATCGCTTCATATCCACCACGTGCAGTACTGTGGGATTACATCAAAGGCCGTGCAGAAAAAGCACAGGTCAAAGATTTAGTTCGTTTCAATAGTGCCGTTCAGCATATTGCCTATGATGAAACAACGCAAAAATTCACGGTAGATGTCGAAGATTATACACAACAACAGCATTATTCAGAACAATTTGATTATGTTGTCGTTGCATCTGGACACTTCTCTACCCCACGCGTTCCTGTTTATGAAGGCTTTGATCAATTCCATGGTCGCATTTTACACGCACACGACTTCCGTGATGCGCTGGAATTTAAAGGCAAGTCTGTGTTATTGGTTGGCAGCAGCTACTCTGCCGAAGACATTGGTTCGCAATGTTATAAATACGGTGCTAAGCAAATTTACAGTTGCTATCGTAGTAAAGCCATGGGCTTTAAATGGCCTAAAAACTGGTCTGAAAAGCCACAATTACTGCGTGTAGATGAAAATACTGCTTATTTTAGTGATGGAACATCTGCCAAAATTGATGCCATTATTTTATGCACAGGCTATTTGCACCACTTCCCATTTATTGAAGATAACCTACGCCTCAGAACACATAACTGCCTTTATCCGCAGGGTTTATATCAGGGTGTGGTGTGGGAAAAGAATCCTCGCTTGTTCTACTTGGGCATGCAAGATCAATGGTACACCTTCAATATGTTCGATGCGCAAGCATGGTTTGTCCGTGATGTGATTTTGGGCAAAATTGCTTTACCAAGCACGGCAGAAATGCAGAGCCATACGCAGACCTTACATCAAAAAGAGCAGCGCCTATTGAACGATGAACAATCTGCCCGCTTCCAAGGTGACTACATCAAACGCCTGATTGCGCAGACGGACTATCCATCATTCAATATTGATGCAGTGCATGATATTTTCATGCAATGGAAAAAGCATAAAAAAGAAAACATTATGGGCTTTAGAGATAAAGTCTATCGCTCAGTAATGACTGGAAAAATGGCTAAGCCACATCACACGCCATGGTTATATGCGCTAGATGATTCTTTAGAAAACTATTTGGAAGATGAAGCACAACGTGAAGCGATGTAAGGCTTAATCACAAAAAGCCACACAATACGCAGCAAAATAGCCAACAAGCCCCATAAGTTATGGTCATGGGGTTTGTTGTTTGGACTGCCACCACTCTCCGAGACAAATAAGGCCGTACAGCCTTTACGACGTAACAACCCTGATGAACATGAACCTCTCGAAGCAAAGAAAGAAATCCTTTGCCTTAAAGCACCGAACGTTTCAATTGCTTCGGTCGCTTTGCAACATGGATTGAATACAAATCTTGTATCCAAATGGATTCGCTTAATTGATGGTAAGCCAGGGAATGATCGCTCACCACTACCGAATAAACCTGCATTTATTGCCTTATCTTGCTCTGCACCATTAGATCCTACTCCTACTGACATGTTAACGGTTCAAATTACTTTACCCCACTCAAAAGCAGAAATTGGCTTGAAATGGCAAGTATCAGAAATATCTGCTTTAGCAGAATTACTCAAGGCACTTGCAACATGATCCATATCGATGAAATCTGGCTCTCTACCCAGCCGATGGACATGCGTGCGGGTATGGATACTGCCATGGCTCAGGTGCTGAGAGCCTTTGGCTCGATCAAACCGCATTGCGCCTACCTGTTCTGTAATAAGCGTGGCCATCGCATGAAAGTGCTGGTGCATGATGGATTGGGCATCTGGCTGTGTGCCCGGCGGCTGGAACAGGGTAAATTTCACTGGGCTCAGATTCACCAGGGTGAAACCGTAGCCCTCAGCCCAGAGCAGTTGCAGGCACTGATCCAGGGTTTACCCTGGCAGAGAATTGGACGACAGCAGGTGGTGACGATGCTCTAAACCAGGCTCGTACATTCTGCTATTCTCCAAACGTTCTATTTCATTCTCTTCATGACCTCAGGCATACTGCGGTCATGAAAACGCTGCCTGATTTAAACCAACTGACCCATGAGCAACTGCTGGAATTTACCCGGCAATTGGCGATGCAGCATCAGTCTTTGGCACAATCAAATCAGCAATTAGATGCCAAAGTTCAACATCTGGAAGTCACCAATCAACAATTAGATGGCAAAGTTCAACATCTGGAAGCATGCAACCAACATCTCTCTATTCTCACTCAAAAATACGAGCATGAACTGGCTCTGTTTAAAAAGCACAAATTCGTCCAAAAGAATGAACACCTAACAGCAAAACAAATCCATCTGTGGGACGAAGCAGTCGAAGAGGATATCGCAGCCGTTGATCTGGAACTGGAGCGGCTGAATGCAGATAAAACTGATGCAGCGACACAGAAAGCCACAGTCAACAAACCTAAACGTCGACTGCTGCCAGATCATCTACACACCATCCGTATTGAGCATGAACCTGCATCAACCCAATGCAGTTGTGGCTGCCAGTTACGTCGTATCGGCGAAGATATCAGTGAAAAACTGCATTTCAGACCGGCACAGTTCTACAAGGAACAGCATGTCCGTGGCAAATGGGTCTGTGATCAGTGCGACACTCTGACTCAGCAAGCGATGCCTGCCTATGTGATTGATAAAGGCATTGCTTCACCTGAATTGCTCAGCCATGTGCTGGTATCGAAGTATGCCGATCATTTGCCGCTGTACCGTCAGCGCCTGATCTATCAGCGGGCGGGCATTGATCTGTCCAGATCTACTTTATCTGACTGGATTGGTTGCTGCGGTGTGGAACTGGAACCTCTGGCCAATGCCTTAAAACAGGTGGTGCTGCAACAGCGGGTGATCCATGCCGATGAAACGCCGGTCACCATCATGCGGATGGGTGATGATGAGAAAAAACCGAAGAAAGGTTATGTCTGGGCCTATGCCACTACACAGTACAATCCAGTTCAAGCGGTGATCTATGACTTTCAGGATAGCCGTTCAGGTCAGCATGCTGAAGAGTTCCTGAATGGCTGGCAGGGTCATCTGGTCTGTGATGATTACAGTGGTTATAAAGCACGCTTTAAATCAGGCCAGGTCATTGAGGTGGGCTGCATGGCACATGCACGTCGTAAATTTCATGAACTGCATGTGACCGGGAAAAGTCAGATCGCTGAACAGGCATTAGTGCTGATTCAGAAACTGTATGCCATAGAAGCAGAACTCAGGAAAAAGACCGATGGTACAGCAGAACATCGCCGCGAATACCGGCAACAGCATAGCCAAACGGTGATGCAACAACTGTATGAATGGCTCAGCCAACATTATCTGGCGGTGCCATCGAGTTCTCCAACTGCCAAGGCGATCAATTACAGCCTAAAACGTTGGCAGGCACTCTGCCGCTATCTGAATGATGGCAATTTGCCTATAGATATGAGCAGCATTGCTGCGCAAGGGATTGAAAATCAGATGCGCCCCTGGGCGTTGGGACGTAAGAACTGGCTGTTTGCTGGCTCGCTGCGCAGCGGCCAACGAGCTGCCAATATCATGACTTTAATCCAGTCAGCAAAGCTGAATGGACTGGATCCGTATGCCTATTTAAGTGATGTGCTGAAAAGGCTGCCGACGCATAAAGTCACCCAAATAGAAGAATTACTGCCACACCGCTGGAAATCCGACCAAAATTAAAAAATAGGTATGGGGTTCAGCGGACGCTTACCCGACACCAAACAGCCCTGCTGCAAAACCAGCAAAAGCACCGATGACTAAAAAGGTTATAAGTTCCACAATAGACTAACTTTAAAAAATGAAAGGATTAAGGCGTTGAATTAAGCGTGTTCCAACTGACCCACTTGATGATAAGCACGGTTAAAATACACCAGGCTTTCTTCTTGATCGCTTTGTTGAACTTGAAGCACACGACACATGAAAATACTGTGTGTACCCACTTGCTGAATGTCCTGAATTTCACAGTCAAAACTGACCAAGGCATCTTGCAAAATAGGTGAACCAGTTTCCAACGCACTCCACTCACCTAAGTTGAAACGCTCTTCAGAACTGAATTTACTTGAAGCAAAAGCATTTGAAAGCTGTTCATGCTGAGTACTTAGTACGTTTACAGCCAAGACTTTATTTTCAACAAAATGGGCATGTGAACGGGAGGATTGATTCATACAGACCAATAACGTTGGCGGTGTATCCGTCACGCTACATACGGCAGATGCAGTAAATCCATGCATACCTGCTTTACTCGCAGTCGTAATAACATTCACTGCTGTGGTGAGTAAAGACATTGCATTTCTAAAGTCTGTTGCTTCAATCATCTCTTTCATCTCAAATGTACATATCACGTGCTCGTGCTTTAAGTAGAACAAATCATCTTGCAATAATTTGCCCCTGCTTCGCACGAGACTACGTTTGATTAAGCTTCTAGCTCTTTACGAACAATGGCAGCACCTGCGCTTAAAGCCTCAAGCTTGCCACGTGCAACTTGGCGAGAAAGTGGTGTCATACCACAGTTGGTTGAAGGATAGAGTTTATCTGCATCAACAAATTGAAGTGCTTTACGTAAGGTATTCGCCACTTCTTCTGCAGTTTCAACTTTGCTAGTTGCTACATCAATGGCACCCACCATCACTTTCTTACCACGGATCAATTCAATCAAATCCATTGGTACACGTGAGTTTTGGCATTCAAGTGAAATAATATCGAGCTTAGATTGTTGTAGTTTCGGGAATGACTCTTCGTATTGACGCCATTCATTACCTAAAGTTTGTTTCCAATCTGTATTGGCTTTAATGCCGTAACCATAGCAAATATGAACTGCAGTTTCACATTTTAGACCTTCAAGTGCACGTTCTAAGGTTGGTACACCCCAGTCATTCACTTCATCAAAGAATACGTTAAACGCAGGTTCATCAAATTGGATAATGTCTACGCCTGCTGCTTCAAGTTCTAAAGCTTCTTGGTTCAAAATTTTGGCAAATTCCCAAGCCAGTTTTTCACGGCTCTTGTAGTGTCCGTCAAAAAGTGTATCAATCATGGTCATTGGACCAGGCAACGCCCATTTAATTGGCTGACTGGTTTGGCTGCGTAAAAATTTCGCATCGTCTACAAACACTGCTTTTTTACGAGAAACTTCACCCACAACTGAAGGTACACTTGCATCATAACGATTACGAATACGCATGGTTTCACGCTTTTCGAAATCTACACCTTCAAGATGTTCAATAAACGTGGTTACAAAGTGCTGACGGGTTTGCTCACCATCACTCACGATATCGATACCTGCAGTGACTTGCTCATGTAATGATAATTTCAAAGCATCACGTTTAGCTTCTAATAATTCTTCGCCTTCAAGCTTCCATGCAGACCATAATTTTTCAGGTTCAGCTAACCAAGACGGTTTTGGCAAGCTACCCGCAGTTGAAGTTGGGAGTAAAAGTTTCGGTTGTGTAAGCGCCATGTCTAATCTTCTTTGTCTAAATTCGTAAATCTGTTTATCAATTTAATGGATTAAGCAGCTGTTTCGACTTCGAAATTTGCAGCCCATTCATTTAAAATGTCTTGATAAGGCTTAATGAAGTTTTCTTCCGTCCATTTACCTTGTTTAACTGCAAGCTCACCACGTTCCACACGGTCATAGACCACACGTGTAAGTGAATAATCGCCATAGCTTAGACTTGGTTGATACACCACACCTGCAGGAGAGTTGGTGTTGTAAATTTCAGGACGATAGATCCGTTGGAAACTTTCCATGGTCGCAATAGCACTGATCAATTCAAAATCAGTATAATCACGGACTAAATCGCCAGCGAAATAGAATGCTAATGGTGCATTACCACCTTCTGGTTTAAAGTAGCGTACACGTAAACCCATTTTGGCAAAATATTCATCGGTACGTGAATATTCATCATTTTTGTATTCCACACCCAAAATAGGATGTACGTTGGCTGTACGGAAATACGTTTTAGAGGTTGAAACGCTTAAGCAAATGACAGGTTGTTTTTTAAATTCTGCTTTAAATACATCTGAATTGACTAAATGTTGATAAAGCTTGCCATGTAGATTGCCAAAATCTTCAGGTTTTTCACCTACACCACAACCCAATTGTGGCAATACCACGCTGAAGTCGTAATCACGCACATAAGATGAGAAGCTATTGCCGATCATGCCTTCAATACGCTCACCTGTTTGATGGTCAATCACAACACTTTTAAGTGTTTCAATAAATGGGAAAGTTTGACCATTACCTTCAATATCAATTTCCGCAGAAATAATGTCAATCTCAAGTGAATAGCGATCACCTTTCGGGTTATCAACGGTTGCCAAGCTATTAAAACGGTTGTTGATCATCGCAAGGGTACGACGCAAGTTTTCTTCACGGCTTTCCCCACGTGCCAAATTGGCAAAGTTTGTGGTTAAACGTGTGTTTTCTGCTGGTGTATAATTCTCATCAAAACGGATACGTTTAATTGAACACTCAAATGCTGTACTCATGGAGATTGCCACCTAAAAATTTTATAAAAAGTTAAATTTCTGAATGGCTATATTTAAACGTGAATAAGAAAGTGAGTAAAACGATATAAATTCAGCTTAAGATGAGAAATACTCATCTTAATAAATTAAAGATGCTGAGGATTTTTAGTTATTCAGTAAGCTAAGCGGCTATCTAAAATCTTTATCTGAAATTGGTAATGTTTTTTGCAACTCTACCAAAGATAGAACCGTACCGGGTTTGTCGGAGACTCAATATTCTGAGAGACTATTCCGATGACAAAATTAAAATATACCCCTGAAATCAGAGAAAGAGCGGTTCAATTACTAATTGAATCTGAAAAAGATTATCCTTCTACTTGGGCTGCAATCACAGCAATTGCGCCTAAGATTGGTTGTACTCCTGAAACACTTCGTGCCTGGCATCAAAAGCATTTAGATCAGCAAAATCCTATTAAAGTACAACAGATATCTGATCAAGAAAAAATGAAGCAAATGGAACGTGAAATTAAAGAATTAAAGCGTGCCAATGAAATTCTACGTAAAGCAGCCGCTTTTTTCGCCCAGGCGGAGCTCGACCGCCCATACAAATAATGGTGGATTTTATCCATAACAATAAAGATCGATATGGTGTTGATGCGATTTGTAGGATTTTACCGATCGCAGCTTCAACCTATTACCGGACTTTAGATCTCACAGTAAATCCAGAACATCGAGCGAAACGAGATCTACATGATGAGCATCATGCTGAACAAATTAAACGAATTTGGAAGGAAAGTTTAGGTCGATATGGTGTACGTAAAGTTTGGCAAAAATTGAAACGTGAAGGCTATGTTATTGCACGTTGTACAGTTGCTCGATTGATGCAGAAGCTAGATATACAAGGTGTTTGGCGTGGTAAGAACAAACACACTACCCGCAACCGAGATGATCAAAAACGAGCAGATGATTTAGTGAAACGTAATTTTAGTGCTGATCGACCTGACCAATTATGGGTCAGTGACTTTACGTATATTCAAACTCATTCAGGCTGGGTCTATACCGCCTTTATTATTGATGTGTTCTCACGAGCAATTGTTGGATGGAAAGTATCTACACGGATGAATACAGATATGGTGCTCGATGCATTGGAGCAAGCATTGCACGATCGAGGCATGCCAAAGAATGTGATTCATCATTCCGACAGGGGTGTGCAATATCTTTCGATTCGCTATACCAATCGTTTAGAAGCAGCAAATTTACGAGCATCAGTCGGTACAACTGGTGATTCATACGATAATGCTTTGGCTGAAACGGTGAATGGCTTATACAAAACAGAGGTGATTGAATATTTAAAAGCAGATTGGCAAGGTTTAGCAGATGTACAACTTGCGACACTAAACTGGGTAGATTGGTTCAATAAAAAGCGTGTACACAGTGCACTGGGTTACAAGTCGCCTTTTGAGTTTGAAGCAATGTACTATGATAAGATTAACCCGTTAGGTCAGGTGGCCTAACTTAAATAAAAAAGTCTCCGACAAACCCGGTACGGTTCATTTCGTATTCGCTATTTCCATAAGGTTACCCTAATTCTTGTATCGCTCCTGACATAATAACATAACTAATAAGTAACCATGAATCATAGAGCAGAAATGTGAATAGTCATAACATGGGGTTACACTTCAAATGCCAATTTAAGACTTGCAAAATTAATGGTTAATTAATTGGTTACTAAGGACTAGCCAATCTAAATATAAATTTTATTTAACAATTACTTATAGAAATATGTGATGCGTATGATACGCATCATATGAAAATTGCTTAAATTTGCTATAATTGAATTGCGCAGTGTCATTTGTGGTTAGGTTAAATATTCATGAGTCTTACGGAAATTAAGGTACGCCAGGCTAAACCAAAGGAAAAAGTCTATTTTCTGGCAGATGATGACGGCTTAAGTTTAAAGATAGAACCAAATGGACGTAAATCTTGGAGTTACCGCTATTCACTTGTAGGGACAAATAAACGTCCTCGCATGAAGTTGGGCGAATATCCTGTAATGTCCTTGAAAGAGGCCAGATCAGTCCGGGATGAATATAAATTTAATGATTATCAAAATAAACTGCTGCATAAAAAAGACATCAAAACTTTTCAGGATATTTGTGAAGAGTGGTTAGAATTTAAAATTAAAAATTCCTTTGAAGATGAACCACGATGCGGTGTAATTCAGCTTGCAAAAAAATGTTTAGATCAGGATATTTATCCAAATATTGGACTAACGCCATTTATTGAAGTTAAAAGATATGATCTGGTTAAGGTTATTAAAAATATAGAATCTAGAAATGTAAAAGAACCTGTAAAGAAAGCTTACAGTTATTTAAATCAGATTTATGATTATGCTGTAGCAATGGGGTATTGTGAATATAATATTGCAAATGGGCTTCATAAAATATTAGTTAATAATAAGATTAAGAAAAATTATCCTCATTTGAACTCAGATGAACTATCTAATTTCTTAGCTAGATTGAATCAGATTAATACAGATCCTATCATTAAAAAAGCCCTATTATTTAAGTTATATACAGGCGTACGTGGTGGAGAATTACTGCTTTCTGAACCACATCACTTCGATCTGGATAAAAGAATATGGAAAATACCGGCCTTACATATTAAACAATATAGAAGAAAAGTTATTTTAGGTCATGATATTCCTGACTTTTTAGTTCCACTATCTGATCAAGCACTTGAAGTTGTGAAATCAGCACTCGCTTGGTCTCATGGCGAAAAATATGTATTTTCTAGCCCCCGTAATAATCATAAACCTATTCATTTTAATACCCTGAACTTGATTATTAGAAAAATGGGATATACTAAAAATGAACTATCATCTCATGGTTTACGCTCAACATTTAGTACCATATTAAATGAATCTGGTTTATTTCAATCAAATTGGATTGAAGCACAACTATCTCATACTGATAAAAATAAAACCCGTGCAAGTTATAATCATGCAGAATATTTCAATCAGCGCGTGGAAATGATGCAATGGTGGGGAGATTTTATTGATAGTTGTACTGTATAGTTAATGGTTATGAAATCCAAGTTTTAATTAGAATATATTAGTAAATATATAAAATTAGATTCAAGCATTATTAAGACTGAAATATTGTAAAGTAAACTACTTATATTCTGTATTATTTATTTTATACGATTTATAAGAGCCTTAGTTTTTTAATATATTAACCATGATCTATTGACAGAAAACTAGTAAAGTAAATGCCCGCTGAAACTAATTATCCGTGATTTGAGTTATTTAATGCTCTAGTAAAACAGCATTAAATAACCCGATCACGGCATCGAGTGTGGTCAGATCTATGATGAAACTCGGCTAACCAAAAATATTGTATTGGAACTAAAATGCCCTATAGATGGCAGTATAGGGCATCTAAATTACTGAACGTTAACTACGATCTTGCCGATTTGGGCATTTGTTTCCATGTATTTATGAGCTTCTTGGATATTCTCAAAATTAAAGACTTGGTCAATTAAAGGTGATAACTGACCTGACTCCAAACCACGATAAACAAATTGTTTTGCCTGTTCTAGCGCATTGGAATCAGTGGTAATTTCAAAGAGCTCATAACCACGTAATGTTAAATGTTTGCCTAAAACATCCATAACACTCATTTGGATATCACGTGTATCAAGCGCACCATATTGGAAGAATGTGCCTTGTTTAGCCATAGCTTGCATGATTTTACCTACAGCTGGACCACCTACAGGATCAAACACCATATTTACCCCCTGGTGATTGGTAATACGATTCAATTCATTTACTAAATCTTGCTCCTCAGTAGCGATCACATATTTAGCCCCTAGATCTATCAGTTGCTGCTTTTTAGCACTAGTACGAGTTAATGCGATTGGGGTAGCGCCTAACATATTAGTAATTTGAATTGCTGCCACGCCAACACTGCTAGATGCAGCACCAATAACAACATATTGGTCTTTCTGTAAGTTGCCAAAATGTACTAATGCACCATAAGCCGTCACAAACATCATCCAGCTTGCAGCCGCTTGTTGGAATGTCAAATCTTTAGGATGTTTTACAACAGCATGGACTGGCAGATTGATGAGTTCTGCGTATGTACCATATTCATCAAAACCAAAAGATGGAATGACACTCACTGCATCGCCAATACTAAACTCTGAAACACCTTCGCCAATCGCTGTAACGATACCTGCGGCTTCATAGCCAAGTACAGAAGGAAAAGTGGGTTCAATCACATAATTACCGGTACGGTACATGATTTCAGCCCGATTTAAGCCGATCGCATGGACTGCCATTTGTACTTCACGTGCTTTGGGAGCAGGAATTTCTAGATCTTCAATTTGTAGGACCTCAGCACCACCGATAGCACGCATCACCACAGTTTTAGACATGTTTCTTTTCCATATGTTTAACAGATGGAATTAGCATAGTGGTTCAAACAGATCAGATAAATAAACAATCTATTTATAGATTGGTTCTATTTTTTATCACAATCTCTTGCAAATATCCTTTCAATCCAATCTATAAAGACTTGCATACGTGCAGGTAAATGTTCACGGTGAGTGTAGAGCAAAGAAATAGGTTTAGGCATATTTTGATAAGTTGATAACACTTCAATGAGTTGGCCATTCTCGAGATAGGGCTGTATTGCATGACGAACCCCTTGAATTAAGCCCAAACCATGTAAGGCTGCGCTTAAAAATGATTCTGAATCATTGACTAAAATACTTGAATCCAATTTATATTCTTCAAGTTTCTGATTCACAATAAATTGCCAATTCATAACCTTACGTTGTTTACCGCTAAAATAATTGATGGCTTGATGGTGTTTTAGATCATCTAAGGTATGCGGTGTGCCATATTTTTTTAAATAAGAAGGGGCAGCACAAGTGATCATTTCAACTTGTCCAAGTGATTTTGCAATGAGGGTTGAGTCATCTAAGTAGCCGAGTCGAATTGCAAAATCGACACCTTGATCAATGAGATCCACTAAGGAATCAGAGGATTCTAGAATCAACTCGATATTTGGATATTGTTGTTTAAACTCTGCCAAATGAGGAATCAGAATGGCTTTGGCAATGGTGATGGGTACGTTGATGCGCAGTTTACCCGATATATTTTGAGTCTGTAGATTTGGCTGAAAGCTATTAAAAATAGCATCGAAGTCTTTAAGGAGTTGCAATGCTTTGTGATAGAAAGCTTCACCTTCTAAAGTCATGCTGACTTTACGGGTGGTTCTATTGAGTAATCTCACCCCCAATTCATGTTCAAGCTGTTTGATGGCTTTGGAAATCAGTGGACGATGCACACCCAATGTCTCAGCAGTGTGAGTAAAGCTTTGGGTTTCAACCACACGCACATATATCTGTAACTTCTGCAAATGATCCATTTAATTTTGCCATTCATTGAATATCGAAATTATAACAAATGGCTGATTTAAAGGTCTTATTCGAACGACATGATGTTTAGCCGTCCGATCAGGGATGGTCATGAATACAGAAAAAAATTAATCTTCAATCAGGTCAATTTTGAATGATAAAAAATATTTCACCTGCTTATGCAATGAACTTTACCCAAAGTTTAACTATATTGATTACGATATTGGCTCGGTGTAACGTTAAACCAACGCTTAAATGCGCGTCTAAAGTTAGAACTGTCATGATAGTTTAATAGCGTTGCAATCGCATCGACAGATAAAGTACTGTCTGTTAAATAACGACGTGCTTGCTCCGACAAAATTGCATCTCGAATCTCCCTAAAGCTTGTGCCATCTGCGGCAAGTTGACGTGCCAATGTCCGTTTACTCATAAACAATGCCGCTGCAATTTGGTCTTCACTCAGTTCATGTAGCGAACTCGACAGCATCATTTTTTTTATCATATACACATAGCTTTGCTTGCCCGGTTTGAGCTGCTGTAGCATGCTTTCGCATTGTTGCATCGCGAGTAAATAACTGTCTTGATTGGCCGAGGCATTCGGAATGTGACATAGACTGAAAGGAAAGGTGGCTTTGATTGCAGGTGCGGAAAAAGAATAAGCGCCCGATAAATACTGCGCATAGGCTTGGTGATAGTCGGGTTCTGCGTGCGCAAAACAGATTTGAGCGTCATGGAGAGGGCGTCCAACAATAAATTCAGCACACTCAAATAAAATCACGGCACAGGTTTCAGCCAATAGACGATGCACCTGTTCAGACAGTTGAAAATCAAAATACAGTGATATATTGACTGAATGTTCGGTGTATTCAAGATTTAAACGTGCAAAGCTGATACGGGTGGGAATAAATTCCTGAAATGCTTTCAGTGCTATCAATAAATTTGGGCTACTGTTGACCAAGAATCCCATGGCACCATGTACTGAATAGCCACCGATTTTGTAGACACTCTTTAGTTTAATATTTTAATACGCTAGTTAATCGTAAACTAGAATATGGAGATCTTAAGTTTCTCTCGGCAATTTAAATGAAAAGAAACGGGAGTTAATAGTATGAGTCAAGACCCTAAAAAATGTCCTGTTACCCACCTGACTACTGAAGCTGGTGCCCCTGTGGTCGACAATCAGAACAGTATGACGGCAGGTGCGCGTGGACCTTTACTTGCCCAGGATTTATGGCTGAATGAAAAACTGGCCAACTTTGTCCGTGAAGTGATTCCAGAGCGTCGTATGCATGCCAAAGGTTCAGGTGCTTTCGGTACCTTTACCGTGACCAATGATATTACCCAATATAGCCGCGCTAAAATTTTCTCTGAAGTCGGCAAAAAAACCGAAATGTTTGCGCGTTTCTCAACGGTGGCGGGTGAACGTGGTGCGGCCGATGCAGAACGTGATATTCGCGGTTTTGCCCTGAAATTCTATACTGAAGAAGGCAACTGGGATCTAGTTGGCAACAATACTCCGGTATTTTTCCTGCGGGATGCCCGCAAGTTCCCTGACCTGAATAAAGCAGTCAAACGTGACCCGAAAACCAACAAGCGCAGTGCCACCAATAACTGGGATTTCTGGACATTATTGCCTGAAGCCTTGCATCAGGTGACCATTGTCATGTCGGATCGCGGTATTCCTGCTGGCTACCGTCATATGCATGGTTTTGGCAGCCATACCTTCAGTTTTATCAATGCCCAAAATGAACGCTTCTGGGTGAAATTCCATATGCGTACCCAGCAAGGCATCCAGAACCTGACCGATGCTGAAGCAGCAGACTTGATTGCCAAAGACCGTGAAAGCAGCCAGACCGACCTGTTTGATGCCATCGAACGTGGCGACTATCCAAAATGGAAAATGTACGTTCAAGTCATGCCAGAACTGGAAGCCGAAACAGTGCCTTATCATCCATTTGACCTGACCAAAGTCTGGCCGAAGGGCGATTATCCACTGATTGAAGTCGGTGAATTTGAGCTGAACCGCAATCCGGAAAACTATTTCCAGGATGTAGAACAGGCAGCCTTTGCACCTAGTAATCTTGTACCGGGCATCAGCTACTCACCGGACCGTATGTTACAGGCACGTTTAGTGAATTATGCCGACGCAGCGCGTTACCGTGTTGGTGTAAATCATTCACAGGTTCCGGTCAATGCTGCACGCTGCCCTGTAAACTCTAATCGTCGTGATGGTCAGGGCCGCATGGATGGCAACTATGGTTCATTGCCACATTATGAACCGAACAGTTTTAACCAGTGGCAGGAACAACCTCAGTTTAAAGAACCAGCATTAAAGATTACCGGTGATGCTGATTTCTGGGACTTCCGTGAAGATGACAATGATTACTTCAGCCAGCCACGTGCCCTGTTCAATTTGATGAATGATGAGCAGAAACAGGCCCTGTTTAATAACACGGCCGCAGCGATGGGTGATGCGCTAGATTTCATCAAATACCGTCATATCCGCAACTGTTATGCTTGCGATCCAGCTTATGGGCAAGGCGTTGCTAAGGCCTTAGGTATGACTGTAGCAGATGCTCAAGCGGCACGTGAAACAGATCCTGCTAAAGGTTTGCCAAGCTTTCTTTAATTTATTTTACTTTCTCTTCCTCTTTTAAGGGGGAGAGGAGGTAAACTATGGAATATAGCATAAGAAGGTGAAAACCTTATGCCATAAATTCTCTATTAAGGATCATAAAGAAAAACTAAGATTTCTCTTTCAGAATTTGTGAAAAAATTTTAACTTTTTCTAATGTGGCGTCTACACCTTGCTTAAAAAAGGTATCCACCAGTGCCGAACCGATCACCACCAGATCAACTTTATTGGCTAAGGCTTTCACATGACTTTCATCTTTAATCCCAAAGCCAATAGCAATCGGGATATTAAAAATTGGTTTGATTTCAGCAATCTTTTTTTCAAGATTGGTCAGATTTAAAGTACCGCCGGTGAGACCATTTTCCGCAACATGATATAAAAATCCTGTCGCACTGGCTGAGATTTGTTTCAATCGCTCAACTGGAGTAGTGGGTGCGCTCATTGCAATTAAATGCATATTTTTTTCATTTAATATCTGTTTAAATTTTTCCCGATATTCATAAGGGGCATCTAGGATCAGAATCCCCTCAATCAAATTTTCGGTATCCGCAACCAGCTTCTCGAAACCATATTGTATGATCGGGTTTAAATAGGTCATTAAAATAATCGGGGTGGTTTCATCCTGTAAACGGATAGCTTTCACGAGCTCAATGGTTCGATGCACGGTCTGACCAGAAGCGAGTGCTCTAACATGAGCAGCCTGGATGGTCTCTCCATCGGCCACAGGATCAGAAAATGGGATGCCCACTTCGATGATATCAGCTCCAGCTTGACCCAATTGACTAAATAGACGATAACTTTCATTAAAATCAGGATCTCCGGCAGTAAAATAACAGACTAAACCACTGCGATTTTCCTGTTTTAATTGCATTAGTTTTTGATCTAAACGGTTCATGCGCGTGCTCCTGCAAGATACTTTTTGACTGTGTCTAAGTCTTTGTCACCTCGACCGCTTAAATTGATGATAATTGTCTGTTCCGGATGCATTTCTTTCGCAAGTTTGATGGCATAGGCAATAGCATGAGAACTTTCCAGCGCTGGGATAATGCCCTCTTGCTGGCTCAGTAGTTGAAAGGCATGTACAGCCTCTTCATCTTTGACTGCTGCATAAGTCACGCGGCTTGTTTCAAACAGGATGCAATGCTCAGGGCCAACCCCAGGGTAATCCAGTCCTGCGGATATGGAATGTCCCTCTAGAATTTGCCCGTCTGAATCTTGCAGTAAGTAAGTCAAATTACCATGCAAGACGCCGACTCGACCTTTGGAAATCGAGGCAGCATGTTCATGACTATCAGTGCCTTTCCCGCCAGCTTCAATTCCAAACATTTTGACATTGGTATCCTCTAGAAAGGGGTGCATGAGTCCTAATGCATTGGAACCCCCACCGACACAAGCAACCAAAGCATCTGGGAGTTTATTTTCTTTAAGAAGAATCTGGTTTCTGGCTTCGATGCCAATAATTTTCTGGAACTCTCTCACAATAGTCGGGTAGGGATGCGGGCCAGCACCAGTTCCTAGCAGATAGTAAGTCGTGTCGACATGACTGATCCAGTCACGTAAGGCTTCATTCATAGCATCTTTCAGGGTTCCACGGCCTTTTTTTACGCCTTGTACTTCAGCACCAAGTAATTTCATACGTTCAACATTCGGTTGCTGACGTTGAATATCTGTTTTACCCATATAGATCGTGCATTTCATCTTAAAGAGTGCACAGACGATTGCTGTGGCAACACCATGCTGTCCTGCACCTGTTTCAGCAATGATTCTGGTTTTACCCATGAATTTAGCCAATAATATTTGCCCCACACAGTTATTGATCTTATGGGCGCCGGTATGGTTCAAATCTTCTCGCTTGAGATATATTTTGGCTCCCCCTGCGTAGGAAGTTAGATTTTTTGCATAGAATAGCGGGCTAGGGCGACCCACGAAGTCGGTTAAAATCTGTCGATATTCAGCCCAAAATTCAGGTTGATTCCGTATGGTATTAAAGGCTTGTTCTAAATCTTGTAGAGCTGGCATCAGGCTTTCAGGCATATAGCAGCCACCAAATTTACCGAAAAAACCACCTTGATCAGGACCCTGACCGATATAAGGAGTTGTCATTGTCTTTCTCTTAAAATTTCAACATTGATTGGATCTTAAAAGATTTCCATTTTCCTGATAATTGATATATTTTTGATTTATGATGTTAGAAAAATTTACAGCATGAAACGTAGAACCTTACCGCCCTTAAATTCACTTAAAGCATTTGAAGCGGTCGCTAGACATCAAAGCTTCAGCTTGGCTGCGGAAGAACTGTGTGTCACTCATAGTGCAATCAGCCATCAAATCAAACAGCTCGAAGAATGGTTGGATAAAAAATTATTTATTCGGCATTCATCAACGATTACTCTCACTCAGGATGCAGAAGACTTATCCCGTCTTTGTACTCACTTCTTCAATGAGCTGGAAGAATGTGTATTTGAATTAACTCACAAAGCGTCAGAAGTAGAAATCGTAATCGGTGCCTCTCATAGCTTTATGGCGAACTGGTTAATTCCACGACTGGAAAAACTAGAGAGCCTTTATCCTAATATCTCTATTAAATTGATGACCTGTAACGACCTAAAGCTACTGGAAAAAGAAAAAATTGATATTTTTATCAATAGTTTGAATGTAGATGAAATGCTGCCTAAGTTTTTGGATAAATTTCTTTTATTTCCGGACAACATGGGACCAGTTTGTAAAGGTGAAAGCTATGCTCTCACTAGTATTCATGATCTTTTTGAGCACCCATTACTTCACACTTATTCCAATAAGAATGCCTGGCAGATCTGGTTTGAACGATCCCATCTAAACCTTGAGACTAAATCGAATGATCGATATTTTGATCGTCTCAATTTAATGATAGAGGCGGCTGTTTCAGGATTGGGGATTGCTATAGCGCCCCAGATTTTGGTAGAAAAGGAAATATTAAGTGGCAGAATTATTGCGCCGTTTGAATTTACCTATTGCAACTTTGACTTCTATGCAATCGTTAGGAAAAATAATTCAAATCAAGAGATTATCAATATTGTAAATTGGTTACAGACCCAATGTTGAGAGGATCCCAATCAAAAGCCATTTCTATCGCTTCTTATTCTCAAGTGAAAATACCCTATCTTTAGTGTGAAAGAGGACTCCACCCGACAGTCAGGGTGGAGGTGAATTTCACGAATTTTTTTGGTGTTTTTTCAGTGCAATATGATAGAATAATTTTCATTAAGTTTCTGTATCTAAATAGCTTTAATGCGAAATGAAGATCAACAAAGCGTACAAATTTAGGCTTGAGCCTAATGCAGAGCAGGAGCTTGTTTTAAACAAGTTGCTTGGCTCTGCACGTTTTGTTTGGAATCAAATTTTAGCTGTATCATTTGAGATGCTTGCTAGAAATGAGCGAATCAACAAAGTTAATTTAGTCAATAAAATTCCTGAATTACGCAAAAAACCTGAATGTGCTTTTTTAGAAAACAGCTCGAATGGCGTTTCACTTCAACAAAAAGTCCGTGATCTTGGTGATGCTTGGGCTAAATTTTTTGATAAAAAAGAACAAGCCAAGTTAAAGCAAAAACCATTCAAAGCGAAGAAGCCAAAATTCTTTAAATTGACCGATGGCAGTGAAATTCAGCTTAGACCACTCATGCCAAGATTTAAAAAGAAATCTGATGGTTATGATTCAATCCGTATTGTTCAATTTGGCAGATATTGTTGGGTTAAAGGTAATCAGGTTAAGTTGCCTAATGACATTGGCGTTGTGAAATTCAGAAAATCACAAGATATTTTAGGCGAGATTAAGAACGTCACAATCTCAAAGCATGTTGGTAAGTGGTATATCTCTTTTGGTGTTGAAAACACAATAGACGCACCAATCCATCCATCGAAATCAGCGATTGGCATTGATTTAGGTGTTAAAAAGTTAATTACAGCGTCTAGTGGTCAGGTATTCGACCCGATCAATAGTTTTAAAGCCAATCAGGTAAAAATAGCCAAATTCCAACGCAAGTTGAGAAAGAAAACCAAGTTCAGCCAAAATTGGAAAAAGCTCAATTTAAAGATCAATAAACTGCACCATCATATTGCCAATATTCGGCATGACTACTTGCATAAAGTCACCACAACTCTCAGCAAAAAACACGCAATGATCGTAGTTGAGGACTTAAAGGTAGCCAATATGTCGAAATCAGCACAAGGCTCAATCGAGAAAAAAGGAAAGAATGTGAAAGCCAAGTCAGGCTTGAACAAGTCAATCCTAGATCAAGGTTGGTCAATGCTTGTTGGCATGTTGGGGTACAAACAGCAATGGCGAGGTGGTTTACTCGTTAAAATTGACCCTAGATATACAAGTCAGACTTGTAGCTCATGCGGTCACATTGCAAAGGAAAATAGGCTCACTCAGGCAAAGTTTGAGTGTGTTTCGTGTGGATATGTTGCGAATGCAGATATTAACGCTTCTCGCAACATTTTAGCGGTAGGACATACCGTTTTGTCTGTGGAGGGTCGATGCGGTAAAGGTCGCCCTGCGAAGCAGAAAGCAAGCGAAATCCGTGAGGAAGTCGCCTAAGAGCTTTTGCTTTTAGAATCCCCCACTTGAGGTAAAGCGAAAGTGGTGGGAGTATGTCAACAAGAATAGACCAATACCGCCGCAGAGCTGGGCAATAATTTCGAGCACAATTTCCCCAAGGTGTTTTTAGCATCAGCATACCGTCTGATCTAGGCGATGTCATTAACAACAATCCCAGGCATAGGCTTTGGTAGCAGGTATTTGGACCACACGCTGAGATCGAAGGCCCGATAGGACAGCAACAAAATACAATCCACGCAAAAAATCACAAAATCTTCATCTTCGTTTTTTTAAGATGAGTTTGGTCAGCTTGATCTGACCCAGACAGAGAGAGATAGCGTTAAATTTTATCGCTCAATTTTTATTTTAAAAATGAAAGTAAACAGAGGTATGTGGTGCGTCAAGTAATTGAATATGTGGGAGCAGATCTGTCAAGGATCATTGAAATGGCCTGGGAAGATCGCACCCCATTTGAAGCCATCCAGCGTGAGTTTGGCTTGAATGAAACTGCAGTGATTCGCTTGATGCGGAAAAATATGAAAGCATCAAGTTTTAAAATGTGGCGTGAACGAGTCACCGGCCGAAAAACTAAACATCTGCAACTGCGTTCCCCCGATGTCATTCGGGCTTATTGTGCGCGGCAGTATAAACGTTTCTAAGCGCTTTGTTTTGAACGCCGTTTGGACTCACGTTTACATCGTTCAGAACAGTATCTGACTTCCTCCCAGCAGCGTTGCCATTTTTTGCGCCAAGTAAAAAGGCGCAAGCAGTGAATACAGGTTTTTTCAGGGAGATGCTGTTTTTTCATGGTTTATAACTCATCTATCTGGCTAAGAAGCTGTTGGGCATGGGTGGATTATTTGTTCCGCAACTTTAAGTTTATCCCGCTGCCGATAGAAATCACTAGAAATCGTCCTCACGTGAACGCAAGTTCATTTATCTAGCTAAAATCTTACTCATTTTATAAGCCTTATTTTTAATGATTTCTTAACTCATAAACGATGTGAAAATTATGTGATTTTAATCAAAAAGATACAAATTATTATAGTTGTAATTCAGGCAGCCTGCGCCTAGTATCTTCCATGAAGTTACTCCATGTAAGCTTCCTTAGTTTTGTCCCATACACCCCTCTGTATGGGATTTTTTTTAATCCGGGGATTGTCATGAGCATGCATTCAAAAGCATATATTTTTAGACAGCAGCAATTGCTGGTGGATGATCATTTCCAGTTGCCGCAAGTGGAAAGACTGCAGCACGACCTGAACCTGTCGGAAAATGGCCAGGTCATTGCACGGGATCTAAAAGAAGATGAACCAGTACCCGAGGGTTATCAACTGATCCCGATTCGGCAACTGGTGCAGGTCTGGAGCAGGCCGCAGTTTGAACAGGCCAGCCGTGCCGTACAGTTACTGGAGTGGCGCCGTAATCACTGCTTTTGCAGCAAATGTGGCCATGCCACCCAGCAGCACGCCAGCCAGTATGCCATGGTCTGTCCATCTTGTGGCTATAACCAGTATCCCCGGGTGAATCCCTGCGTGATTACCATCATCACCCGGGGTATAGATGAAATTCTGCTGGCGAAAAATGCCCGCAATAAAACCCAGATGTACAGCCTGATTGCTGGATTTGTTGAAGTCGGCGAAACCTTGGAGGAGGCAGTACGCCGTGAGACGCAGGAAGAAGTCGGCCTGCAGATCAAGAATATTCAATATCTGGCCAGCCAGCCGTGGCCGTTTCCCAGCAACCTGATGATGGCCTTCAGGGCAGAGTATCACTCGGGTGAGATTCAGATTCAGGAAGATGAACTGAGCGACGTGCAATTTTTCAAGTTTGATCAGTTACCTGAGATTCCCTTCAAGGGCAGTATCGCTTATGCCATGATTCAGCATGTGATGCATGATACCCCTGTAGCAGATGACAGCAAAGAATGGCTTTAACCTAGAAAATAGCCTAGGGCTTTTCAGCAGCACGCCTGCTAGATCACATGATTTTGTCTTCACGCTTTGTTCACATCCACCTGGGTTATCTTAGTCCTGAAATCATTCAAGGCTTAAAAATGAATACTCTATTCAAGTCAGTTTTTGCGGTTACGGCACTGACCCTCATGAGCTTAAGCATGCTGACTCGAGCGGAAACGGTTGCGCCTCAGGCAGTCGATCAGGTGGATATCCAGCAGTATGCAGGCAAGTGGTATGAAATTTCGCATTTACCGATGTATTTTCAGCGTAAATGTGTATCGGATATCTCTGCACAATATGAGGTCAATGCCGATCAGACCATGAGTGTGTTAAATAGTTGTCGGATTGCCAATGGTGAGATGATTAGCTCTGAAGGAGTGGCTTATCCGCAAAATAAGGGCAACAGTAAACTCAAGGTCAGCTTTTTACCTCCAGGTTTAAGGTGGATCCCGTTTACTAAAGGTCATTACTGGGTATTACGCGTGGATCCAGAATATAAAGTGGCACTGGTCGGTGGACCAAGTAACAAATACCTGTGGATTTTGTCGCGTGAACCACAACTGGACGAAGCAACTTATCAGTCCTATCTGGAGACTGCGAGACACTATGGCTACGACATCACAAAGTTAATCAAATTACCGCATTAATCTGCTACCCTTTGGCCGAACTGCTTAGTCTCTTACAGTTCGGCTTTTTTTCACTTCACATAAAATTCATATCTGACTGATTAGACTCATCAAATGGAATAAAGACAGTTGCTCGAAATAGGATGAGTCCATGTTGAAAAGTCTGATGCGATGGATAGATAGCTGGTCTATATCGACACCAACCGAAACACTGACGGCTGAAAACAGCAAGATTCAGTGGGTCCGGATTTTACCCTTTATTCTGCTGCATCTGGCCTGCCTGGCGGTATTCTGGGTCGAGGTATCCTGGTTTGCGCTTGGTTTTATGCTCGTATTCTACTTGATCCGAATGTTCTCCATTACAGCTTTTTTCCATCGCTATCTGTCGCATAAGACTTTTCAGACCTCACGCCCGGTACAGTTCCTGTTTGTATTACTGGGCACCATGAGTGCACAGCGTGGTCCACTATGGTGGGCGGCGCATCACCGTTATCACCACCGCTATACCGATACCTTGCAAGACCCGCATTCCTCCACGCATGGTTTTTGGTATAGCCATGTCGGCTGGTTTCTGAATGAATATAACTTTGCTACGCGTAAAGAAGTCATCAAGGACTGGCTGAAATATCCGGAGCTGATCTGGCTGGACCGTTTCAGTTTAATCGTGGTGCTGCTGACTGCCGGCGGGATTTATGCGCTAGGGGAGTGGCTGGCCACGGCTTTACCTCAACTCGGGACGTCCGGCCTGCAATTGCTGGTCTGGGGATTTGTGGTCTCTACCGTGTTACTGATCCATGCCACCTTGTGTATTAACTCACTGGCGCATCATTACGGCAGCCGTGATTTTGATACGGAGGATCACAGCCGCAACAACTTATTCCTGTCCATCATTACCTTGGGCGAAGGCTGGCATAACAATCACCACTATTATGCAGGCAGTACCCGGCAAGGCTTTTACTGGTGGCAAATTGATGTCACCTATTACTTGCTGAAAATCATGTCCTGGCTCGGACTGGTCTGGGGCCTCAAGCCGATTCCGGCACGGGTCTATGACGTCAGTAAAATTGCGCAGTCCAGAAAACACAAAAAAGCTGCCCGGACAGGCACTCACACGATTCAATCGAAGGAATCACCATGAAAATTGCGATTATTGGTTCAGGTATTTCCGGTCTGTATGCCGCCTGGAAACTCAGCAAAGTGCATGAAGTCACAGTCTTTGAAAAGAATAACTACTTTGGTGGTCATACCGATACCCATCAACTGAATATCGATGGTGAACAAGTTGCGGTGGACAGTGGCTTTATTGTGTTTAATGAGCATAACTATCCGCTGTTCTGCTCGATGCTAAAAGAACTTGGGATTCAATCGCAAAGCAGTGACATGGGCTTTTCGGTGAATAATCAGGTCAGTGGCTTACAGTACAATCCTTCAAAAAAATTCTCGCTGTTGTTCCGACCGCAAAATTTTTTTAATGCTGATTTTCGCGCGATGTTGTCGGATTTGTTCCGTTTCTATGCGGCCAATAAAGATCTGGATGTGGAACAGGTCGATGCACAACTCAGTATTGATGAGTATTTAAATCAACATGGTTATAGCGATGCCTTTCGTCAAGAGCATCTCTATCCGATGTGTGGAGCGCTGTGGTCCTGTCCGGTGGAACAGGCCGGACAGATTCCCTATAAATTTGTGGTGAGCTTTTTCCAGCATCATCGCATGTTGCAATTGAAAGACCGGCCGTTATGGCTCACGGTCAAGGGTGGATCGGCTCGCTACATTCGTGCGATTCAGTCCCAATCAAAAATAACTTTCCGCAAAACCGCTGTGCAGCTTGTTTCACGCAGTGCCAATGATGTACTGATTGAAACAACACAGGGCAGCGAACGTTTTGACTGGGTGATCTTTGCCAGTCATGCTGACGACAGCCTGAAACTACTTAAAGACCCGACAGCGCAGGAGCTGGACGTGCTGGGCAAGTTCCGCTATCAGGCTAACCGCATGGTGGTGCATTCCGACACCCGTATTATGCCCAGATCCAGACGTCAGTGGGCCAGCTGGCATGTGCATGTGACCCCGAGTCAGGCAGCTGAACAGACACCTTTCCAGCACAGTGGTATGCACTATGGTTTCAGTTACTGGATGAACCAGTTGCAAAACCTGCAATGCAAGACTCAGGTCTTTGCCACTCTGAATCCTAATTTCACCCTCGATCCGAAAAAAATCTGGGTAGAACGGCATTACCGACATCCGGTATTTGATACGCGAGCGATTGAAGCACAACAACGCTGGGCCGAGATCAATAGCCAGAACCGCACTTCATACTGTGGCGCTTACTGGGGCTGGGGCTTTCATGAAGATGGTGCTCGTAGCGCTGCATGGGTGGTCGATCAGCTCTTAAAACAGGCCGAGCAGGCCGCCTAGGAGGATATGATGCAAATGTATCCACTGGCGATTGCCTCTGCCGAAATCCGGCATCGCCGTTTCTTGCCCAAAGCCCATGCTTTTGAGACCCAGCTAACCTATCTATGGTTTGATCCGGATCAGCTCTCAAGCTTTACTGAAAAATCCTGGCTCTGGTCTTGCAATCGCTGGAATTTCCTGACCCTGGATGAACGTGATTTTCTGACCATGGAATGTGGTTCGATTCGGCAGAAGGTCGCACGTCTGCTGATCAAGCGGGAAAATTATCTGCTAGCGCATGCTGCGTCCATCCGGGTTCTGGCCTTGCCACGTACACTCGGATTTCGCTTTAATTCTGTGGTGTTTTATCTGGTCTTTGATGCCACCGACCAGCTGATCTTTATCCTCAGCGAAATTACCAATACGCCATGGAATGAACGTCAGGTCTATATCCATGACTGCCGGAACAATGTGACCGAACATACGCCGTACCAGAGCCACCAGTTTGATTTCAAAAAGGCCTTTCATGTATCGCCCTTCATGCCGATGGCGCTGGATTACCGCTGGCGATTCAGCTTTTCCGATCAAAGCAATGTGATTCATATGCAGCTGTTCCAACAGGGAATATTGCAATTTGATGCCACCATGCAATTTTCGTTGCAAGCCATCACAGTTCCTTCACAACAGCATCGCTATGCTGTGCTGAAAGTTCTTGAGCCCTTCAGGATGGTCGGTGGAATTTATCTGCATGCCTTTCGCTTATGGAAGAAAAAAATTCCATTTTACCGGCATCCTCGCAAAGAAAAAGGAAACACCTTGTTATGAAAACACTGTTTATGGGAGAAGAAAGCACACTGCCGGTGGTACTGCGCCATCTACTGAAATTACGTCATGGTCAGCTGATTTTTAAAGGCGTCTGGAACGGGATTGTGGGAGAGAGCAGTGATCTGTATGCCGTGATTCAGGTGCATGATAGCCGCCTGATGGATCTACTGTTCCGCAATGGTGTACTAGGTGCTGCAGAAGGTTTCATTCGTGGCTACTGGAGCAGTGATGATTTGGTCAATGTGATTCGCATTCTGGCGCGCAATCGCGATGTGTTGGACCGGATGAATCAGAACACTTTAGCAAAGGCCAGCCAATTCTTCCTAAAGACTTGGTACAAATCCCGCAAAAACTCGATTGATGGCAGCCGTAAGAATATTGCCGAGCATTATGATTTGAGCAATGACTTTTTCAAGCTGTTCCTGGATTCCAGCATGATGTATTCCAGTGCGGTATTCAAAGAGCCGGGCATGAGTCTGGAACAGGCCTCCGATTATAAAAAAGAACTGATTTGCCAGAAACTGCAGTTGCAACCAATGGATCATTTGGTCGAAATTGGCAGCGGTTGGGGTGGTTTTGCAATTTATGCCGCGCAGCATTATGGCTGTAAAGTCACCACCATTACCATCTCCCAAGCACAATATGAGGAAGCGGTCGCGCGAATAGAGGCAGCGGGATTATCCCATCGCGTGGATGTCCAGCTGAAAGACTACCGTCTGTTGAAAGGCAAATACGATAAGCTGGTCTCGATAGAAATGATCGAGGCCGTGGGTGAGCAGTACTTAGCGACCTATTTCAACAAATGCCGTGAATTGCTGAAACCGAATGGTTTGGCAATGATTCAGGCCATCACTATTGAAGATGCCCGCTATGCCAGAGCCTTGAATACCGTGGACTATATCAAGCGTTACATTTTCCCGGGAAGTTTTATTCCCTGCATCAGTATCATGACCCAGTCCGCTTCCGAGCAAAAACTGCGTCTCAAGCATCTTGAAGATATCGGCCAAAGTTACGCCCAAACCTTGCACTGCTGGCGTCAGCGCTTCTTGGAACAACGTGAACAGGTACTGCAACTCGGCTTCGATGAGCGCTTTATCCGTATGTGGGATTTTTATCTATGCTATTGCGAGGGTGGTTTCCGCGAAGGCGTCATCAGTGATGTACATCTGCTGTTTGAAGCCAGTGCTTACTAGGCCACGATAAAACAGGAGGACTGATATGCTGCTGGATTTATTTTTGCTGAATGTCTTCATCATGCTGTGTAGCTGGGTACTGGTGACCTATAACCGCAGAGCGGGTCTGGTGGATGTGGCCTGGAGTTTCAGTATTGCGCTTAATGTCATCATTGCGGCTTGGGTCATGGAAACTGCACCGCTGCTGGTTCGGGTATTTCTGGGTGTATTTAGCGGCATCTGGTTTTTACGCTTAACCTGGCATCTGCTGCGCCGTTATGCCAATGAAACCCGGGAAGATACCCGCTATGCCAATATGCGCCGTGCCATGGGCAGTTATCAGCATCTCGGTTTTCTGGCCTTTTTTATGTTTCAGGCCGGGCTGGTGGCACTGTTTTCCTACCCGATGCTGGAATTGCTCAATATTCCGGTCCAGCAGTGGAATGACTGGACACAGGCTACAGTGCTGGTGGCAGGCATGATCATGCTGTTGGCGCTGATCGGGGAAAGCACAGCCGACCAGCAACTCTACCGTTTCAAACTGAATCCACAAAACCAAGGCAAAACCCTGGACCAAGGCTTATGGAAATATTCACGTCATCCGAATTATTTTTTTGAATGGTTGCACTGGTTTGTCTATCCGGTTCTCGGTCTGGCAGCAGGTGTGTATGGATTATGGGTTTATCCGCTGCTGATGTGGCTGTTTCTGTACTACATCACCGGAATTCCGTTTAGTGAACAACAGGCGCTGGCACATCGCGGCGACAACTATAAAGACTATCAACGACGAACTTCAATGTTTATTCCGTGGCCACCCAAAGAGTAGGTAAATACATGGACTTTATGATTCAAAAATCTTTAAAACTGATCGAAAGCGGCAAAGTGCCCGACCCGGTGATTCGCGCAGGCATTCGCACTTTAAGCAAAAAACGTTTGGCACAGGAAGGGCGCTTTGACCCGGCACTGGCGGCACAGCGTTATATGGATGTGCTGCATATGCTGAAAAACAGCGAAATTGCCATCGAGACCGACAAAGCCAATGAACAGCACTATGAACTGCCCACCGCATTTTTCCAGGCGGTGCTGGGCAAGCGGCTGAAGTACAGCGCCAGCCTGTTTGAACAGGCGCATACCACACTGGATCAGGCCGAAGAAGCAGCATTGGCCAGCTATTGTCAGCGTGCACAGTTACAGGATGGACAGGATATTCTGGAAATTGGTTGCGGCTGGGGCTCACTCAGTCTGTATATGGCCGAGCATTATCCCAAAGCCCACATCACTGTAGTGTCGAACTCCTCGACCCAGCGTCAGTATATTCAGGAACAGGCCCGTCTGAAAAAACTGGAAAACCTGACGGTGATCACTTGCGATGTCAATGTACTGCAACTGGAATCGGCTGCTTTCGACCGTGTGGTTTCGGTGGAAATGTTTGAGCATGTGCGCAACTACCAGAAACTGTTTGAAAATATCAGCAGCTGGCTCAAAGCTGATGGCTTGCTCTGGTGCCATATTTTCTGTCACCGTTTCCTGCATTATCCGTTTGAAGTCAAAAATGAATTTGACTGGATGTCGCAATATTTCTTTAGTGGCGGCCTGATGCCGGCAGCCTCAACTTTCCTGCATTTTCAGCAGCATTTGCAGCTGGAGCAGCACTGGCAATGGGCCGGTACCCAGTATGAACGCACGGCAAATGCCTGGCTGGAGAATATGGACCAAAAGCAGGCCGAGCTGCAGCCCCTGTTTCAGCAGACCTATGGCGCAGATGCGGCCATCTGGTGGCAACGCTGGCGGATTTTCTTTATGGCCTGTGCCGAATTGTTCGGTTATGAGCATGGACGCGAGTGGGTGATCGGCCACTTTCTGTTTAAAAAGAAAGCCGTATAATTGAACGATGAATCGAATGCGCCAGCGGGGAATTGATCAATGTTAAAGCTGTTTAGGGACAAACGCGATCATCCTCTCGGTGAGGTGTTTAACCGCTACTACTGGCTGCAAATCGGATTTATTGCCTTGTCGGTGGTGATCGGCATTGCCTGTAGTGCCTGGGTGATCAAAGGCTTTTTGCTGCGCACCGCTTTGGAACAGGAAATGTCACACTACTGGCAGCGGCTGGAACGCAATCCGGCCGCCGAACTTCCCGACACCAAAAACCTGTATGGTTATCGCTGGTATGATACCCCCCCTGTGCAGTTTCAGCACATGCAGTTCGAGCAAGGCGTAAATCGGCATTTTGTCGATGGTAAAGAGCGCATGACCGTCTACGGTGAAAAAGACAGGCAACATGTGCTGCTGGTCTTTGGCGAAAGTAACGTGAACAAGCTGGTCTGGCTGTTTGGTCTAGCACCACTAATGGTCAGCCTGTTCGTGCTGTATAGCGTATTGTGGTGGTGGAACCGTCGCGCCCGGCGTTATTTTTCTCCGATTACCCGGCTGGCCAATGCACTGGAACATATCGACTGGGAGCATCAGAAAAATCAGGCTTCGCCTTTTCAGGACATCCGTACTGACTCCAATCTGGAAGCAGAATATCTCAAGCAGGCACTGGAAAAATATCATCAGGTGCTCAGCAAGTTCATTCAGCGCGAACGTGAGTTTACCGGTGATGTCAGTCATGAACTGCGCACGCCATTGACGATTTTAAAAGGCAATGTGCAACTGTGTCAGGCACGCTATGGTGACAACAAATCCTTTACCCGCCTGCACAATACTATTGAAGACATGCAGCTGCTGGTCGATACCTTACTGGCTATCGCCCGAAATACCACCAACACCCTGACGGCCGAGCCCACTATGCTGTCAGAATGTCTGGAGAATCTGGTACAGGATCTGGACAGTGTCAGCCACAACAAAGGCATGCAGATCGACCTACAAAAAGACCTCGATGAGCAGCCACGTAAACTGTATCCATCGATGACCAAAATGGTCTTTGGCAATATTTTGCGCAATGCGCTGAATTATTCGCAAGGTACAGAAATTGATGTGATTCTACAGAAAAATACAGTATTGATCGCTGATAATGGAATCGGCATCTCTTTGCCAAATAATTCTAAAGTTCAGGAGCTGTCTGGCCAGCAGTTGCAACTGGAGATCAAAGGGCATGGTATTGGCCTGCAACTGGTACAGAAGTTGTGCAAACAGCTGGGCTGGCGGGTCGAACTCTTTGACCGGCAGTATTATCTCAGTACCCATCCAGAGATTGATCTGGCAATGACGACCGGTCTGATTGTGGTAGTGTATTTAAACTAAGTTTCAGCTTTGTACGTTTAGACTTAAGCTTCCAAAGCAATCTTTAAACCCACACCAGAAATGGTATGAATCAGTTTCTGCTCAAAAGGCTTGTCGACCATTTTACGTAAATTATAAATGTGACTGCGCAAGGCATCACTTTCCGGCTCTTCATCACCCCAGAGTTCCAGCATAATTTCCTGTTTGGTGAGGACTTTAGGTGAATGACGCATCAGCAGTTTCAGCAGTTTGAACTGAATCGGGGGCAGTTCAATCGTCTGTCCAGCCCGAGTCAGCTGCTGTCTTGCGGGATCCAGAATCAAATCATGAATTTGCAGGCGACTACTGGAAACTTCACCCAATGAGCGTTTGATTAAGGCTTTGACCCGAACCACCAACTCATTAAAATCAAAGGGCTTAACCAGATAATCATCCGTGCCGGAATTAAAGCCTTTGAGTTTGTCATCCAGAGTATCGCGCGCCGTCAACATCAGTACGGGTAAATCCAATCCTTCGTCATGACGCAGCCATTCACACAGTTCATAACCCGAACCATCAGGCAGATTAATGTCTAGAAGCAAAATATGATAGCGCTGCTGTTTCAGTAATTGGCGTGCAGCGTTCAGATTGCGGGCATGATCCACCACAAAATCATGTTCTTCCAGAAACTCGCATAAGGTAGAGGCTAGTTCATAATGGTCTTCGACCATCAGGATAAAATGTTTGGACATAACGGCAGAGACTAATTCAATAATTGCTGTTTTAATTTAGCACTAAATGGCTGCGATCCCAGCCAGATATTAAAATATTGTTGTGCTAGGGGATGCTGAAGATTGCCTAACACCTGCTGATTTAGCATCAAGGTCAGGGTCTGAGTCTCTGCTTGATAGCTTATGCGATAGAGATCACCCGGTTTTACCGGCTTATAAAGCTGGGTGATTCTATCTAATACTATTAAATGTTTAGACTCTCGCTCATTACGCTTCAGAAAATGGGTCGCTGCACGCTTGAAAGCCCATTCCGGAATATTTTTTGTATAAGAAAAATCAATCTGCATATTCTGGCCTTGCCAGGGTTTTGTACAGTTCTGAGCATAATAACGGGCGACGCCAACCTGTTTCTGAGCTACCAGAAGTGGACCACGACCACACTGATTCATATTTTGGGCATGTGCCCATGAACTGAAACTGCAGAGTATCAGTAGCCCAGTATTTAATCCTATTTTTTGAAAGGCAGTACCCATGAATAAGCTCCTCCGACATAAGGTAAAGAACGATACAGGCCATTGGCTGGATCCCAGAAATCCTGCTGAAAAATAATCTTATTGTCGCGGTTGACCTTGATTTCACTGATGCCATAAGAATCCATGCTTCGTGTTGCGCCAAACATTTTAAAATCATAGGCCATATGCCAGTGCACGTAGGCAGAGTCTTGATAATAGGAGGTATTTAATAGTTTGACATTCACGTTACTGACACGCTTGTTCATCCCTTGAAAATGTTGGAGTAGATTTTGACGTGATGAAAATTGGGATAAGGTATCGTTAATAAACAGCTGATCGGCATAGAGTGATCCGGCTCGTTCAATAAATGCAGGTGTACCTAAAGTATTAAAAGCTGAAGTAAAGCGAATGCCGATGTCTTGGGCTTTAGCCTGATCCAGCGCAGTTCCCTGAATTTGGTTTCTGGATTTTGCATAATCACCTGAATAGCTGGGAATACTTTTACATCCTGCTAAAACTAGTAGCGGTAAGGACAAGGTAGCTAGCAGTATTTTTTTGATATGTTTCATATTGGCTATCCGTATTAGGTCTATGCTGATACTTTAGGCCGAAAGTCGTGAACAGAATGTGAAGAGGATGAAAGGCTGTTAAATGAGCAGTAAACAGAAGCTCTTTAATGATGGAGTAACGTGTATATCCCCAGTCCTGTCTAAGCCTTTTTTGACATTCCCCAACTTTTCGCAGAAAGCAGAAATTCATAATTTAAAGCCACGAGAATGCTTTGCATATTGAAGCTATTCCGGTCTTCGGGTAACTGTAATAGAAGTGGCAAACGTGTCACCCCATTTTCACCATTGGCAAAAGCATAATGGCGCACTCTAGCGTCAATCACCGGAATTAAATTCTTGGCTTCCAGATACACACTTTCCTGAGTGGCCTGCTTTTGCATGGCAATCATTCTGAGATAGCAATGATCGCGAACCTCAGTCAGATTCTTTTTGAGTTCATTGATCTTTAATTCATGATTTTCAGGTTTTTTAAACAGCCGTTTAAGAAAACCGCGATTTTCGGTATTTTGTATTTCACGTTCTAACTGGCGTATTTGCTGCTGGATCTGGCGAGTTTGTTCAAGCGCGTCATTCAGAAGCTCTCTAATTTCCTGGGTGGGTGCTGAAACGGCCCGCACCTGTTGCTGATAGTGAAACTCATCATGAAAAATCACAAAGATTTGGGTGCGACGTTGTTCCAGTAATTTTAAATAGGCAATTAAGCGATATTTGAACAGACGCGCATGCGGATTAAACTGCAGCATCGGTTGCTGCGATAAAATTTCCAGCTGATGCAGAAACTCATTGATTAATCTTAAAATATTCAAATAGCAATATTCTAGTTCATCAGTATGCTGCACACTGTTTTTCAAGCCTTTGAGAAAAGGTTCGAGAATATTTAAGGATAAATCTTTCTCCAAAATTTCCAGATGTTCTTTCACCAGATGATCGATGGCAAAACTTTGGATATTTAAAATTTCTTTTAAACTTGGGATGAGATTCTGCTGATTATATTGATGCAGCGATTCAACCAGTTCCACAATATGTGGATTCATTTTACGTTGAATACCAATAATTCGTGTCATCAGCTGTTTAAAATTTTCAACATAATCTGCTTGATCCAATTGTTCCGGGTCAAGCACCAAACCACTGATATAGAACCGATCTTCTTTACCAAAGCTTTCTTCAGTTAAAAAGCGACGAATGGAATAGGCAGATACTAAACTGTCATAAGAACTGTTCAGGACAAAGTAATATTGAAAGGTTTCAATAATTTCAAAGTCACGAACCTGTTGCTGCGGAATAAAATAATCCTGAAAAATCGCCAGTTCCTGTTCGGCATATTCACTCGGCAAAATATGGGCAAACCAGCTGCCCAGAATTTCACTTTTCATGAAGACTTCAAAGATAAACGTTCGGACTTGTTCAAGATCCAAATGCCGATGATTGGCAGAAATAGAAAAATCTAACTCTCGAATGATCAATGCAGCATCGTAGAGAAAAGCTTTTTTGATCAGTTGTTGTGCCTGAATATCGGCGGGATTGTCCAGATCGATTTGATTAATTTCACGGACAATGCTTTCCAGGTAGTCTGCAACCTGAAAGTCACTTTGATAGCCTTGCAGAAAGCTGAAAGTGCTATTGATGCGCTGTGCAAGTTGCACGAGTTCAGGATTTTGCGTATTGAGCTGCAGATCTTTCAGGCGGGTATGGCCGGTAAACTCAAAGGCTTTGGTCAGGTAGTTCCACGAGATATTCTTGGGTTTTAGGTACTGATCTTCTATTTTTTGATGTAGCGCTTGCGGTGTTGCAGAGAGGATCGACAGCAGTTGTTGTTGCCAATGCTTATCAAGAATAGGATCAATTTGTTTTAATTGTACCCGCAGCTGATAAGGAATGTATGTTTGCATGGGAATCCAAATCCATTTGTAGTGAATTCAATCTTTTAAGGAAGTAAAATAATGTGATTTATATCACAAAAACAAAGATTTTTTAGCCTTTCTCCATGAAAAAATGATAACAGGGTATTTTTTATTCGATAAAAGATCATCAGGCATCTTTAGCAGTCCAAATAATGGGAGCCAGCAATTTCAATTGATCTAGCCGTATTTACGGCCACCGATTTCTGCTTATTTTAATGATGCTGTTATTGGGAGGAATAAGCAGTTCATGTCAGTTTTTTATGATATAAGTATCATAAATCAACACTTAGGATTGACCTATTGAGACAGGTTTTACTGGCGCCTCGTTTAAATCTGCGCAGCTTGATTTTACTTTTAACGATTCTAAGTGTGACCTGTCTGTTTGTCTTTGCTTTATTTTTTGTCAACTATACGGTGAAAGAGCGCCTGATCGATAATTCTCTGGCCTTGAATGCGGAATATTCATCCAGAATTGCTGCGCATACCAATTACCAGTTTGAAGAAATCTTAAAAAATTTAAGCTTTAGTGCGAAGTTACTCGGTAAAGACTTTACTAATACAAGCTTGAGAAACACGGAAGCGGCACGTCTCAAAAGCCAATCCGGTAATTTCAACAGTGTTTTTCTGGCTGACCGAGAAGGACGCATCATTTCATTTTTCCCGACCACTTTAAATATTGATGCTAAACAGATTTATACAACCCACGGTATTACCGAGTCGATCAAGCGCAAGCAAACTTATATTTCTTCGCCGTACTGGTCTTCAACCAAAAAATTGATCGTGATTATTTCTGAACCGATCTTCGATGCCCAGGGGCAGTACTTGGGCTTTGTCGCTGGTACGATTTATCTGCAGAGCAAGAATCTGGTCAGTGAAATGCTGGCCTCCAAATATGGCTACAAGAAAAATTATACCTATGTCATGGATGACCAAAATCAGATCATTTTTCATGCCGATACTCGGCAAATTGGCCAGGAAGTCCAGGCGGGTGATGGATTAACCACGATGCTGCCGCAGCAGGATGGCAGTTTCCGTCTGATGAACAGTAAAGGCATAGATAGTCTGGTCGGTTTCTCGCATATTCCCAGCGTGAACTGGGTTGTAGTATCACAGCAGCCGATTGAGGAGCTATTTGCTCAAGCCAACAGTATTATTATCAAGGTATCCATCGGGATTAGCCTATTCTATTTATTCATTTTCTTTGTGGTCTGGCGTTTATCGGGCTTGATTGCACTGCCTTTAAACCATTTGGCGAAAATGGCCAGTATGCTCAGTCGGCAGGATGTTCAGGATAAAATCAACGAAATTAAACCTTCGTATTTTGAAGTCAATCAATTCAAAAATTCTCTGATGCTGAGCTGTCAAAATTTCAATGAAAAAATTGATGAGCTGAATCAATCAGTGAATACTGATCCCCTAACTGGTTTATACAATCGCCGTGGAATGAACCTGTTTATCGAAGAGTTTGTGCGTATGCGTACCGATTTTGCTGTGCTGGCGGCAGATATCGACTTCTTTAAAAAGGTGAATGATACCTATGGTCATGACAAAGGCGATATTGTCTTACAAAGGCTAGCGAATGTGATGCAATATCATTTCCGAGACAATGATGTCTGCTGCCGTTCGGGAGGAGAGGAGTTTATTATTTTAATGGCTGCTTCAGATCCCATAAAAGTTTTTCAGGCAGCGGAGCGGTTACGAAAAGCAGTTGAAATTACGGAAATGGGAGAAATTGGTATAGTGACCATTTCTATTGGGATTGCTTACTGGCCGCATAGTTCTGAGGATGTCGAGGAAGTGCTGAGAATGGCAGATCAAAAACTGTATCAGGCCAAGCGTGAAGGACGCAACTGTACGCGCTAGCTTCTAGGCATCTATTGATTAAAACTGTTCAGTGTGAAATTTCAATACGCCGTATCGCTGATCTGCTGTCAACAAGTTTGATCTATTTAAACATAGATTATTCTCATCGGCCTAATGATATAATTATCATGTAAATATTCAGCTAACACAAAACTTTGAACCACATTATTTTAATAAGACCATTTGCGAATCTCGCGGGGGAAATGTATGCCTAAATCATCTCGTGACTTATTTACACCGGATGTATTCGACCTCAAATCGTTTATTTCTCCCTATATGATGGTCATTCCTCCAACGCTCTTTGCCTTGGTGATCTGGTGGACCGATCAAAGTTTTGGTTTTCTGTTTGCTCATACCGTAGCGGAACTGGTTTCAATCATTATTGCGCTCACAGCGCTGATTGTGACCGTGGTGTCACGGCATTTTACTAAAAATTATTTTGTTGTTTTGATTGCCATCGCGATTGGCTGGTGTGGATTTATTGACCTGTTCCACACCCTGCTATATAAAGGCATGCACATTCTTCCGGTGGACAGTGCCAATCAGGCCACTCAATTATGGATTGGTGCCCGGTTATTGCAGGCCTTTGCCATGCTCGCCGCGCCATTCATGCTGACACGCGTGATCAAAGCTGCCCCCTTGAACCTGTTTTTTGGTCTGTTCAGTGTCGGGATTGTGACTGCAGTCATGTTGGGTTTCTTTCCAACCGCCTTTGTTGATGGGCAAGGCCTGACCCCTTTTAAAATCTATAGTGAATATCTGATTATTGCGGTTCTGGCAATTGCGCTAGTACTGGTGTGGCAGCGCCGTGAATATTTATCAGCCCAACTGGCGTTTGGTGTCAGTCTTTCCATGCTGACCATGATGGCTTCTGAATTTGCCTTTACCCAATATGTGTCCGTATATGCCGATGCCAATCTGCTGGGGCATATTCTGAAAGTTTATTCATACTGGTTTATTTATATGGCGCTGGTTGAATCGACCATTAAAGAGCCTTTTAGCATGTTGTCCAAGGCTGCAAGCACTTATGACACCATTCCTGATCCAACCTATATTGTCACTTCTAGCCAAATGATTCAGCAGGTCAACTTAGCGGCCGCCCAGCTGCACGGCATTGCAGCGACACAATTGAGCGGACGCTCTGTGCATGAACTGGTGCATGATCCTCGGGTAAAGGCCGAAGATTGCCCGGTGTGCTCCCGATTGCAACAGGCACCGCAAGAGTTTTTAATCCAGATGACCTTGCCGGATCACAAAACGGTCGAGTGTCATGTGGCACCTTTTGCAGAACGCCTGGGTAAAAAAACCGTCTGGGTCATGGTGGTACACGATATTACCGATCGCCAGTTTTTGCTGCAGGATCTGCAGAAACGTGTAAAAGAAGTGCGATGTCTGAATCAGATCAATCAACTCTGCAATAATACCCATACCGGCATGAGCGAGCTGTTGCACAAAGTGATGCAGACAATCCCTTCCGGCTTCTCTTCTCCGGAGCGGGTTAAGCTGCAGATTGATAGTGACTGGGGTGTTTTTGGCACAGCCCCTCCGGCTCAGATGCCTTTTTTGCAATCAGTCTTTGCCAATGAGACTCAGCAATTCGGCACCTTAAGCATCTGGTATGATCCGGCAGCGGATGCCCCGACTTTTCTAGATGAAGAGCAGAGTTTAATCGATCATATCACCGGTCAGATTACCGATGTATATACCCGGATACAGTCACAAAGGCGTGTAGCACGGTTGACTTATCTCTATCAGCTGCTCATTGAAACCAACCGGGTGATTGCGCATAGCCAGAATCGGCAAGATTTGCTAACCGAGTTGCAGCAGGTGCTGTTGAATCTGGGTAGTTTTGCTAAAATTTTAATTGCAATCAAAGCAGAGGATCGAGCTGACAGTCCATTGATGATTCAGTTCCATCATAATATTAGCGCAAATATTATGCCCACTTTACGCACTCTCTTACAGCAAGATGAAAATACTCCATTGCATCAGGTGAAAAATACCAGTCCAGAGGTAGATGTCTATGCCTATTCCTTGATCAATGACGCGGACGAGAATGTTTCACCAGAATACCAGGCATGGAGACAGTACTTAAAACAGGAAAAGATAAGTCAGGCAGCATTAATCCCGTTGTTGCTTGATGGACATTTCTGGGGGCTAGTGGGGGTGTATACTACAAGGCAAGGAGAATTTGATGAGGAGCAAATTCTACTGTTGCAAAATCTTTCTAGGGACATTTCTTCTGCGTTGGAGCGTTTTTCAGCGGAGCAACAGCGTAAAACTGCCGAGACCTATTCTCAGCAGATGGAACAACGTTTCCAACAGGTATTTTTGCAGTCTCCCGTGCCAATGCATATTATTTCCGTACAGGATGAACGAATTCTTGCGGTTAATTTGGCCTATGAAAAATGGCTGGGATATAGTCTGGAAGATTTTCAAAATCGGGAAGCCTGGCTGGAAAAAGTGGCGCCTAATCCAGAGCAAAGACAGTTTATGCAGCAGAACTGGGAAGAGGCATTGCAACTGGCAAAAAACGGTAAACAGGTGCAATTTCCTGAAATTACTCTGTTAGCTAAAGATGGTAGTCAGCGTATTGCTCAGCGAACACTGGCGATTGTCGGCAATGATGTGATTCTGGCTTGGAATGATCTGACCACCATCCGCAAAACTGAACAGGCATTACGAGACAGTGAACAGCGTTTCCGGGGTATGGTGGAACAAACCGTGGTCGGGATGTATGTGCTGCGCGACAATCACTATCTGTATGTCAACCCGAGTTATGCCAATATGCTGGGCAGGTCTGCTGCAGCACTCATTGGACATAATATTCTGGAATTTAGCACCATGGCCGCAGACACACCGGCACTGATTAACCAAGAGCAGGATCAGGCTGCAGAATATTCGAGCCTATCCTGTGTGGTTCCGTTCCGACATCAAAATGGCCAGATCCGGGAATTTGCCCTGCATAGCCGTCGCATCACTTGGGATGATGGCTTGCCAGCCTCGATTGTGATGGCACAGGACATTACCGAGCAAAAGCAGGCACAGGACCAGATTGCCCGACAGCTTGAGCAGTTGGAAGCAACCATGTATGGCACCTTACAAGCTGTGTCCATAATGGTGGAATTACGCGATCCTTATACCGCGGGACATGAACGCCGTGTAGGCTTGATTGCCAGTGCCATTGCCAAAGAAATGGGCTGGGATGAAAAACGTTGTCTGCAAATGGAAGAAATTGGATTGGTACATGACATTGGTAAAATTTCAATTCCTTCAGAAATTCTGACCAAACCTACTCGTCTGACCTATCTGGAAATGGAAATGATGAAAGGTCATGCGCAGGCTGGTTATGAAATTCTCAAGGATGTTCCTTTCAATATTCCAATTGCTGAAATCATTGGTCAGCATCACGAACGCATGGATGGGACAGGTTATCCTAAAGGATTAAAAGGTGATGAGATTCATCCTGAGGCGCGTATTCTGACGGTGGCCGATGTGATCGAGTCAATGGCTACACATCGCCCATACCGTCCTGCTTTAGGCATAGAGGTTGCGCTTGCAGAAATCTTAAAAGGACGTGGAACGATTTATGATGTAGAAGTATGTGATGCAGCAGTACGTTTAATTAGGGAAAAGGGATACGTCTTGCCAAGTTAAGCAGTCTTGATCATCAGGTGAATAGCAGCCAAAAAGCTATTCACTTATTTTTTAGTTAAGTAGTATTCCGGATAAATTTGATATTGTTTAATGCTTTAAATTGAAGCGCTAACATGCTTATGTTATCTATAACTGAATAGAAAGTTCGTATTTGGAGCATTATCGATGTCATACCAGAATATTTTAGTACCAGTTGATGGTTCAAAAGTTTCATTCTCCGCGGTAAAACATGCGGTCGAAATTGCTCAGGTATTCGATAGCAGATTGACCTTCATCAGTCTGGTTTCTGAAGATCCATTTACAGATGCAGATTTCTATTATTATTATGTCTCTGCTCCAATGAAAGAACACTTTATTCAAGCTTATGCGAATGCAGAAGAGGTATTAAAACAAGCAAGTGAAATTGCATATGCAGCGGGCGTTCAAGTTGAAACTAAAGTCCTAAAAAGTGTAGTGTTTGAAGAAAGTATTGTGAAAACTGCCAAACAGATACAGGCTGATCTCATTGTGATGGGATCGCATGGTCGCAGAGGTTTTAAAAAATGGAGACTCGGAAGTGTGGCCACAGCTGTACTTCGCTCAACCGAATTACCAGTGATGATCATGAAATATTAGGGTGTGTTGACATTTTAGCTTAACAAATAGCGAAGTAGTAAAATCAAATCTTCAAACCTAATTTCACTATTCGATATGCCTCGTACCATGCTGAAAGATCAACACTGGTAAAATTTAAAAGTTATTCTGCGTAATTTATCCATTCATCATAATTCAAATTTACTTAATTTTATTGAAGCTATTCTCATAGTTTTAATTATAAATAGTAAATATCAACGGTGCCTAGTAAATTCAAAAATTTTTAATAGTCAATTTTAGGACTAATTTTTCTTTAAAATCATTAGCAAAATGCTAGAGTATGAAGATTGCTATTGGACGGTAGAGGATAAAACCATGGCTGTTATTCTTCAGGTAGACTTTCCGACGCCAGGCCCATTTGGAGAAGAGATGAGTCGCGCCTATCAAACACTTGCAGAAAGTATTAATCAGGAAGCTGGCATGATCTGGAAAATATGGACAGAAAATAGCGATGCTCAGGAAGCAGGGGGAATTTACCTGTTTGATAGTCAAGATAATGCAGAAAAGTATTTAAAAATGCATACTGCACGCCTGAAAAATTTTGGAATAAAAGATATTCGGGGGAAAATTTTCCAAATTAATTTACCACTGTCTGCTATTAATCAATCCCACTTCATTGTGCAACTTTGACTTTGGTCGGTCTGGAAGCAAGATACTATCTCATCCCACTTCCTACCTAAATTAATCTCTGTTGCATTTCGTCTGAGAATCCAAGCAATAAAAAACCCTGACATCCTGCCAGGGTTTTTTACAGTGCGATCTTTGGTAGCTGCTATTCTACCCTCACTATCCTAGTGTTAGAACTTATCGTTGTTGTTTTCTGTTCCGGAACTTCCTGTTCCTGCATGATTTCATCATAAGTAAAAAAGCACAGATCCCCTAGCCGCAAAATCCCTAAATGTCTGTGCGCCAGGGCGTACAAAAAAGGCTAAAAGTTGTCCCGCTTTTATCTACAGAAATTGGGGATAACTTTTCCCCTAGAGATCTGATGGAATCAGGAAAAATTCTAAAACTGTCCTAGATAAATAGATGAGCTAATTAACCAACACATTCGGCTCATTAGTTGAGTTGAATGTATGCTATATTCAACTCATCTTAGATTTTTAGAGAAAGATGGCTTTGTTGCACAAAGCTATTCTTGAGGGCTTTGAACCGTACCGGGTTTGTCGGAGAGTCAATATTCTGAGAGACTATCCCGATGACAAAATTAAAATATACCCCTGAAATCAGAGAAAGAGCGGTTCAAAAAATTTGAAACTATCATCTTAATGATATACTCTAATTGATATACATTTAGATTGGGTTGTTTATAATGTTGATGCTTCGATTACCTGTAGAATTAGAAAAACAGTTAGATCAACTGGCTGAAAAGAGTCAAAGAACGAAATCATTTTTAGCCAGAGAAGCTATTTCTATGAGTATTGAGAGCTTATCGAAAAAATATATACATGAAAACAAAGGGTTAAGTTACATGAATATTAATCTATATGAAACTCTCGTTAAATTTTTTTCTACACCAGTTAATTTAGAAACTGAATCTAGAAAATCTAAATTTATTATGTTTAGTGAGGACGGAAAATTATTTGTTCACAATAACAAAGATAATATTCGCCCTTTAAGCACTGATGAAATTGATAATTTTTATAAGATTTTTAAGGAAACTGGAAGTCGATCTCCATCAACCTATACCGATGTAACCTTCAACTCATCATATATTCTTGCTGCACTATCTCATTTAAAAGAACAAGCTATTATTTAAATAGCTTATACAAATAAAAAACCCCGGCATCCTGCCGGGGTTTTTTATTGGAACATTAGGTCTTTGTGCTCTTGCATGTCTTATATAGCGCCATCCTGGTGCTTATTTTTTATTATATGGAACTTCCTGTTCCTGACCATTCAATAATATGAAAATTCCAGTATGCCGCATAGCAGCAAAGGGCCGAGATTCACGTAAGCCTAGGCCTACAAAATAGCCTAAATTTCATCCACAGAAATTGGGGATAGTTTTCACCCTGGAAGATTTGATAACATTGGGAAAATGCCAAAATTGATCGTTTTTCAACCGATTTTATTGGCAAAAAATATCAAAACCGTTCATAAAAAAGCCGACTTGTTTCAAAATCGGCTTTTTGGGCATTTTTGGATTTTTCTATTTTTATTAAGTAGTTGATATTTAAATTAATATACAAGTGTTGTAACTCCAAAGTAGAAATGTCCTACCTTAAAACCAAATAGAAATGTCCTATACAGACATTTCCAAGTCAAGTACAGGATTCAGATTTCGTTCTTTGATTACTGTTTTCTGTGCACGTCTGCTTGGCATCTTTTGAGAACGATTACGTTTGTTTTGCTGTTCTAATTCTTCGTGCTGTTGTTGAATATGATTGAGAACAGCACCTAAACGTTTATTCTCAACAATCTCTCGCTGGTTAAGCTGACTTAATTTATCGAAGATGCTGTAATTGATTTTTCTTCCCTGATATTCAATTGCAACTGTACCATCCGGGTATTCAAGGAACTCAAGATACTTGCCAATCAATCTTTGGTTTTCTTCCGTGTTTTCCAGGAGATATACGCATTTATCATAAGTAATGGTCAGGCTGTTCGTGACTCTGCGGGGTTCACGCCAGGTAAAAATATCATCTAATTCTTCGGCTGTTTCAGTGACAGTCCGGTGTAGATCCTTGGGATTAAAGGCCATCTTGGCAAACTTCTGATTGAATTGCTCAATGAAGCAGGGTAGCCAGGCATTCGCTTGTTCAATCGAACAGATGCCTTCCAGGCGCATTTCTTTGATCAGACGGTCCTGAAGCGTTCTATTGGCTCGTTCTACACGGCCTTTGGCCTGTGGTGAATTAGCGAAGATAATATCGATATTCAGGGTGCTGAGTACGCGCCCAAATTGCGTAATCTTGGTGTCTTTCTTGCTGCTTTGATTCACCCTGAAGACTGAATGTTTATCGCTATAAAAGGCCAGAGGTTTGCCGTATTGTTCAATGTAGGCTCGGGTTGAAAGCATATAGTCGAAGGTGGTTTCCGCCTCACAGAAGCGTAGATGCAACAGCTTTCCAGTGGCATCATCGATATACACCAATAAACAGCACTTAGCAGCGCGTCCTTCGAACCAGTCATGATATGAGCCATCAATCTGGATCAGCTCACCGAAGCAATCACGGTTATAGCGTGGCTGGTATGGGCGTTTTAGACGTTTGGATCGCGGAATCCAAAGGTCATTTGCAGTCATCCAGCGCCGAACCGTTTCTACCGGGATATTCAGGTCAAACATGCTGCTGAGCTTCTCATGCGCCAAGGTAGGTCCAAAGCCCAGCAGATGTTCAGAAATAATGGAAAGACATTGCGATTTTAATAAATCGTCATGGCGATGATGGCCCGGTTGACCACGACTGGCATGCGTCATGCCTGAAACACCATCTTGATTGAGCTTCTGCAATAACCGGGTAATTTGACGGGTGGAAAGATTCAGGATTTCAGCAGCACGGACTTGGGTAATACGATGATCTCGAACGTCTTGCAGAACTGCAAGACGTTGAATTTCTTTGTCAGACATAGTGATCAGCATCTATATTTTATATCCAGTCCATGGTGATAAAAACCATCATAAACCAGACATTTTTATTGGTGAGAATATAGACACTTTAAATGGGTTCTAACAAGTGTATTGCGTATAATCAACATTATGTTAAATCAGGTTTAAAACTTAATATCATGTGAATTAAAGTAGGTCGGATCAAACTCTATCTCTCCTATTTCATCCTCGATAATTTGCATGTAATCGTCATATCTTGGATGTTTGGGGTCTTGTAATGCATCTAAAATATCAAGATATCCAAAAATTCCTCCAATATCTTCAAATGGAGCATGATTTTGACCATCTATACAACATGGATATTTTTTATTTAAATCAGGAGATTGTCTGCTTTCTACAGTAATCAAATGTTCCCAACAATCGCCAAAATCATATGTATATATAATTTTTTTACCTACACGTAGAACTTCTTTCAATTTTTGTCTTTTATTGATCTTTTCATGCTTAATAGTCGTGAATTCATGTAAATGGCTATCTTCCCAATCAAAAGCAGATTGAATTGCCTTATGGAGCCTAGATAAAGTAGCTGCCGATGAAATTTGAATAGTTCTCCAGATTTCAGGATCACTACCTAGCAGACTAATTTTTAATTGAAAAACTTCATCAGAAGATTTGAGCTTTACAGTTCCCATAACAGCCTAGTTCTCAAAAAATAGTTTTAGTAAATCTAAAATTAACATAATACACGTTATACGAAGTTGAAATGTTACTCACCATTCAAAATGTCTATATTCTCACCAATAAAAATGTCTAGTTTATGATGGTTTAAACATCATGGACTGGATATGAAATATAGATGCTGATCACTATGTCTGACAAAGAAATTCAACG
>NZ_VPAU01000023.1:0-44816 GCF_013419095.1 Acinetobacter sp. YH12105 | reverse complement strand
CTAGACAAAATGACACCAAATGAGTTTTACTATGATCAGCTACCCCAACAAAACAAGGTGGCTTAACTAGAGCGGAATATCACTTATAAATACGCTTTTAGTTGTTCAAACAAGTGGGACCACCTCTTTTCATTGAAATTTTCAGAACGATCTTTGTTAGGGTTCTTCTTGATATTACAATTCCATGAGCTGCCCAACCCATCAGTGATTTCATCATTCCACTCATTGCACACCCATTTCGCAAGCTTTAAGTCGTGCTTCCGTCTAGAGGTATTATAGATCAAGAACAAGTGAACATGATAACTACCTTGGGGTGCCTGTTCTAAACACCATGCGTTAAATCTAAGGTATTTGAAGCACTTATCCTTGTCTGCCATACGTCTGCATAATTTACGAACATGCTCATGAAACAATTCAATATCAACCAAATGCTGCTTATGTACGTCATACTTTAAATCTACTCTGACTACGAGATTGCAGCTATAACGATTGAATAATTTCTCTACCGCGGTTTGCATTTTTTCCAATCTTCTATTAACGCGATACTTATACTGATAGATATCATTATCGACTTTTTTCCTATTGACTCTAAATAACCAACTAAAGTGCTCCAATAAACAATCATTTATTTTCAGAAGGCTTTCATAAGTGTAACAACCATTTTGCATCTGTCTAAAACTATGAAATTGATTTACAAATAAAAAATCAAATAACGCAACGTAATCCGCATACACATGCTTAAAGGAATAAATGTGTTCAAAGTGCTCAAGCATACTAATGAGTTCCGGCAGATCTTCTCTTTTCAAGCCATTATCAATGACCCTTTTAGTAAAAGATTCAATTTTAATCAGTCGCTTTGGTTCATTGAGTTTATATTGATTGATGTTCATGATGAGTATTTCCTTAATATGCTCATCAGATTGCTGTGTGAGTATTTTTTAATATTTAGTTATTTAATTCATATATATATTATTTACTACACCTTTATAAACAAATATCTTCCCTTAGGATTTATAGAGATGTGGGAACATTTAACCCCAATAAATCCTAGGTGATGTGTCATTTTTGATGAAGCTAAAGTTATGCAATGCTTTTATCAAATTTTTAGAGAAAAGACGTACAAAAAAATTAATTGAGCCATAACTACTTATCCTAATTTTTCATAACAGCTCTGTACTTAGATTTGGGCTTTTGTCCTGTGGTGAATCTTTTCTCGTTTATGTTCCGCTCACTTAATGAACTAAATAGGCTTTTATAACATATGTATGGTAAATAGCTTTCGGTAAAAGCTTTTCTAGTCAATTTATCAGTAGTTTCTATCTTTAAAGATGTTGCGGAAAGTTCTCTGATTCCATCGAAAATCTGCCTATGCTCTATTGCATGGGTAATCTTTCCAGCACTGACATCAACACTATCTAACGAGCTATCACGATCACAGTCCTTCTGATAATATTTTTGGACGAATCTTTCCAAAAAATTAGTTAGCTCTTCTTGAATATTAAGTTCTTGTAATTTTGAATTATAATTAAACACCAAGGTAAGATCTGCATACAATGTTTTGTTTTTTCCGATTTCGAATGCTTTTTCATCCCAACGGAGTATATACCCTTTTAACCAACGTAATGGTTGCGTAGAACGACCAACACGGAGAAATTCTGTCAAAATTGCTGATTGCTCCTTTTTACTTAGAGCATCCATATCCATACCATAAAATTGAGTATGAACTCGATGAACAAGTACATCCTCTTCAAGCAGAAAGTCAGCATAATTTGACAATTTATTAAATGTTTTATCTAAAGATTTAAGACGCTTTTTATAAAAATCTTCACTTAAAATTGATTTAAAGAATTTCAAAAAATCTTCTTGTTCTCGGATTGTTTTAGCTATTATTGGTTGCTCATATATTCCAAAGATTAGCTGTTCATAATTTTGAATTAAACTACTAAATGCATTCATATTTTCTGAAATATAATCACTCGTTAGAAGCACAAAAGAATTGTTGTTAATTTTTATTTTCTCCAAAAGTGCAAACCAAATACGTCCTAAACGAGTCAAATTATCTCTATAAAACTTGAGTGAATGATTCTTATTAGAAAGACTAGCTATATCAACAAAATTGAATAATTTGGGGGAAACGGTTTTCAATGTTTCACAAAGAAATTCTATTGAATAAAGCAAACTATCATATGTCATTCTATCATTATGGCTAATTGGGAAAACAGCTAACGGGAGATCCATCAATTTAACTTTCTCAAGATATTCTTGTGTAGCTTCAGTAAGATGCTTGGGATCTAATATTTTTTTAGTCTTGGTACTAACTTGCATTTCAGCAAATGAAATTGGTTCTTTTTCAACAGGTCCTAATGTTTTCTGCAAAGTATTTGGAGGTAATAACGAATGGCTGGAAAGTGGTTTAATCTCATAAGTACTTTTACCCTCTTCAAGATTTAACCCAATAACTTGATTGACCGTAAAAAAATAACTGTAGATCCAATACCAACAACTATAACGAGATTCTTCATTATTCTTTTTAATAAGACCTCCAACCTTAGTATCATGATATTTACGCAGAATTTTCCCCCAATTTCCAATATCGTAATTTGCTGAAGAAAATCCGGGAATGCTTTTCAGCTTTTTATCCAATTGAGCAATAATCCCATCTTCTGAAAAATTAGAGCCCTTACAATTGAACATTAATACGCAATGCAAATTTATGCCTAATTCTTGCATCGGTTCTAGTCTCAATAAGCAACTTTGTAAATTTTCAATTTGACCAATCAACTGACGTACAGTACTTATTTTATCTTTGAGCACTTTAAATAAAGTGTCGTAACTCATTGAAGCATCATGCAAAGTTGCATACAGCTTTATATCCAAGCACATCACATACAACTGCCCAAATTGATCTAATGTACAGTTAAAATACTGAAAATAGCTCTCCTCTTCATCTGACAAGTTAAAGGTATCTCCAACGGTTGCATCAGCTTTTACTTTTGTTTTTATAATTTCAGATATTTGGATATATGTCCGTGCTAAGTCCTCCTTAGGAAAACAATAAAAATCCTTAGAGTTGTCTGTACAAAATTTATTTAGCTTAAAAGTGCCATTAAATAGCATGACACTATTTTTTGGGTTATCCCTGCTGCTGCCAAATTCAGACTCCAACATATATTTCATAAATTTTCTACAAGTAGGAATCTCCAACCCTTGCCAATTTGGCAATAATTCAGAGGTGTATTGCAAAGTACTTATTCCCTCTAAGAACTTCTCCTTCTCAATCAAGTTCATTTTCTCATAAACTATCTCAGCAGATCTAACATCCTGCTTGATCCTTAGAAGCCACTCATCATAGTTCTGAATGAGATTTATCGAATCCCGATAAATAAGAATTTTTTGGTGCCGATCCTCCTGCCTAATCTCATCATAACTGGCGTTATATCTTCTTGTTAGTAAATCAAACATCTCTTCTTTTAAAATTTTAGGCAAATATATATTTATAGCCATTAAAACCCTCTATTTACAACACCTTCTTTAATTTTAAAGAAATGTTATTCAGTTGTTTAATTATCATTATTCTACAAGATAAGACCAATATTCATAAAAATTATTTTTATTATTCTTTAATATTTTGATTAGATTAAGCGAAATAAAATTCACTAAAAATGAATTCTTTCTTAGCTCCTCACTCCCACTCCCCCCCTTTCCCTTTCTTCAGATGAAAAAAAACCTAAAATCCTTTTGGACTTTAGGTTTTAAATTTTATAATTGATTTACAGTTTGATAATCAGCGCATCCAGCTAGATACTTTCTCCCCATACCACTCCATGATTTTTACACGCTCATCCCAATACTGTGCTCGGTTATATGCCGAGCGAATTCTATTCTGGGGTACGTGAGCAAGCTGGCGTTCAATGGCATCTGGATTAAATAGATTCGATTCGTTTAAGACTGTACTGAATAGCGACCTAAAACCATGTGTGGTCATTCGACCCGCATAACCTGAACGTTTGATCACAGCCAAAATAGACTCGCTACGCATTGATTCTTTGTTATTCAAACGATGTGGAAATAGCAGTTCCTGATTATGAGTAAGTCTTAATGCCTGAAGCTCAGCAATCATCATGTCTGTCAACGGTACACGATGTGGAAGTCGGTTCTTCATACGCTCTTCAGGGATATCCCATTTACGCCCTTCCAGATCAAACTCCTCCCAGCGTGCTTGTAGCAACTCACTAACCCGAACGCCTGTCAGCATAATCAGAATAATGGCATGATGTGTTTGAGCATCACTTGGGTAGGCTCCTATCTTCCTTAAAAATTCAGGCATTTCAGAGGCAGTAAGTGAAGCCAAGTTTTTGACTCTTTTGTTCTTGAGAGCATAAACCAGATCACCTGCCGGATTATCATAACGATAACCATGCGCAATGGCATACTTCATGACCATGCCGCAACGAGATAAGGTACGTTTTGCAATTTCAAGCGAGCCTCTAGCTTCAATCTTCTTAATGATCTGCAGAATCTCAGGAGCCTGAATCTGGTTAATACGCTTATTAGCAAGAGCAATATAAAGCTCATCCAATGAAGCTCTAACATTACTAATATGTTTGGATGACCAGGTTTCTTTTTGATTATTGAACCAATCTTCTGCAACTTCTTTGAAATATGGCTTTAATTCTTCATGCAGCACTGAACGTGAGAATCGATGCTTAAGCTCATATGCAAGTTCCCTTGCCTTTTTTAAGCTTAAATCTGGATATGGACCAAGCGATTCAGACTTACGTTCACCATGGACAGTGACGCGTACATTCCAATATTTTTGACCTTTGGTAGTAATGATTAGGGATAAACCATGTGAATCCGAAAGACGATACTGTTTGTCTTTCGGCTGTGCTTTTCTGCATTCAGTATCTGTAAGTGGCATGTCGATTACCCATAATTGATGTATTAATTTCTGGGTAAATTTTCCCAATATTTACCCATAAAGAGCAAATATGGGGTCAAATGGGATCAGACGTTATCGGACAAACAGGCATAAAAAAAAGCCTTTAAACATTGAGTTTAAAGGCTTTTTTAGATTCCGACGGATTACTTCGGAAAGAATTTTGGTGGAGGTGGCGGGAGTTGAACCCGCGTCCGCCAGCATTACGCTCGAGAATACTACATGCTTAGATATCGTCTATTGTTTTAACTCTTTGTGACCCGACGAACAGGATACAAATCGCGATCCTCTTAGTTTAGTACAAAGCCCCAAGGCTTGGCTTTATACGGACTTGTGTGCGTGCGCTTCAGTCGGACTCTCTAACCACAAGTATTCGGAGAGGCGGACAAGCTGCCCTTAGGCAGCTAGAGCGTATGATTCGTCGTTTGCGACTAAAAAATGCAAATTTGATTTACGAGAGAAAATGCGCTCTCGGCATGCATCTATGAGTTTCATCACCAGCGTCGAAGCCAGAAACACCCCCAAAGTACAAGGCAATCATAGCATAGATGTCAAAAATTACGATGCATTTTCTAAACATTTACACAACTTGATGCGCTTAATTACATTATTGCGCTAATATTTTACTTTTCAAGCCGAATAACAGAAAAATTATGAGCTATTTACTGGCCCTAGATCAAGGAACCACCTCGAGTCGGGCTATTATTTTTAATGAACATGGACAAATTCAGGCAACGGCTCAACGTGAAACCCATATTCAGACGCCACATTCAGGTTGGGTCGAACAGGATGCTCAGGAAATCTGGAGCACGCAGATTGCGGTGGTACAGCAAGCGCTTGCTACGGCGCGTATTCTCGCCAAAGATATTAAAGCCATTGGTCTGACCAATCAGCGCGAAACCGCGGTGGTTTGGGATCGAAGAAATGGTAAACCGCTCGCGCCGGCCATCGTCTGGCAAGACCGCCGAACTTCAGACTGGTGTAACCAGCTGATTGAACAGGGCTTGATGTGCAAAATTCAGCAAAAAACCGGTCTACGGATTGATCCTTATTTTAGTGCAGGAAAATTGGTCTGGTTTCTGGAGCATGTAGAAGGCATACGTGAACTGGCTGAACACGGTCATGTCGCTTTTGGTACTATCGATAGCTGGCTGATCTGGAACCTGACTCAAGGCGCAGAACATGTGATTGAAGCCAGCAATGCTTCCCGTACCATGCTGATGAATCTACATCAACAAACTTGGGACGAAGAACTACTGGAGCTGTTTCATATTCCTGCTTTGGTCTTACCAAAAATTATTTCCTCGGATAGTTATATCGCTGACACCGCTTCAGGTTTACTCGGTGCCAATATCCCCATTACTGGGATTCTAGGTGATCAGCAATCTGCACTGTTTGGTCAATCCTGTTTTGACGTGGGGAGCGCAAAAAATACCTATGGCACCGGCTGTTTTATGCTGTTCAATACCGGTCAAGACATCCAGCTCAGTCAGAATAAACTGCTTTCTACCCTTGCCTGGCAAGCGCAGGGTCAAACTACCTATGCACTGGAAGGCAGCGTCTTTATGGCAGGTGCGGTAGTGCAATGGCTACGTGATGGTCTCGGGATTATTCAAAAAAGCAATGATATCGAAAAACTGGCCTGTAAAGTTGAGGATACCGACGGCGTGGTTTTGGTTCCGGCCTTTACCGGACTTGGCGCACCGCATTGGGACAGTGAAGCGCGTGCCCTGCTCTGTGGCATGTCTCGTGGTACGACTCAAGCGCATATCGCCCGAGCAGCCTTAGAATCAATCGCTTTTCAGGTATCGGATGTCCTCAGTGCAATGCAATCCGATATTGCCCACCCTTTAAAAGAATTACGGGTCGATGGCGGTGCCAGTAGCAATGACATGCTGATGCAGTTTCAGGCAGATATTCTCAATGTGCCGGTGCTGCGTCCGAAAATGCTGGAGTCTACCGCTTGGGGGGCAGCTGCCATGGCCGGATTAAAATCCGGAATATTTTCCAGTCTGGAGGAAATTTCGCAGTCTTGGCAACTTGAACGTGCCTTTGAACCAAAAATGCAAAATGATGAGCGTGAAGCTCATTTAGCCAAATGGCAGAAGGCCTTAAATCGGGCCAAATCAGATCTATAACCTGTATCAATCTGAAGGTCGAAAGCTAAAAAAGCACTGTTAAACAGTGCTTTTTATTTTCTATCTCTTACCCTCAATAAGCATAAGATGCAATCGCTGTAGCAATTGGCTTATCTTCATCATTGACCATGGTCATACGCATGGTGCAGCCCTTACGCCCCAAACGTAAGGTTTCTGCCCGCGCGATAAAATATTTACCGCGCCCGGGTGCCAGATAATCCACCCGCATATCCACTGTCGCCAAACGCGAGACTTTTTTAATGGTGTCGGCAATGGTTTCAGGTTCGGCTTTTTTATATAACTCCCCCATCGCTACAATTCCACCGACACTATCGAGTACCGTGGCCGCAAGACCGCCATGCAAAATTTGAAACGCGACATTACCAATCATAAAATCCTGCATTTCGACATAGGCTTCGATCTGGCCTTCCACCACCCGCATGCTCATACCATTATGCTTAAAAAAAGGAGAGCTATTAAAAGCATGTACCAACTGATTTAAGACCACATCAATATCCACCTTTGCCCCCAAGTGTATATTACCTGTCCAGCTTTTCTCTGTCTTAGTCATCACTCTGCTCAAATCCACCGCAATAAAAAACCGCTAATTTATGCCCAAAAATTTCAGTTAGGGCTACAATAGGTGCCTAGTTTAATACTGATTGCTGAGATTTTTATGACCTATACGTTCAATCGTCCCGCGTTTCCTGCAACTCGCATGCGTCGTATTCGTAAAAATGAGCATTTACGTTCTATGGTACGTGAAACGCATCTCAGTGCAGATCACCTGATTTATCCAGTATTTGTACTGCCGGGACAAAACCAGAGCCAAGATATTCCCAGTATGCCGAATATCCAGCGCCTGTCAGCAGACTTGCTGTTAAAAAAATCAGAGCGTCTGCTGGAACTGGGCGTCAACAAACTGGCACTGTTTCCAGTCACACCACAAGAAGATAAAAGCCTGACCGCCGAAGCGGCTTGGCGCGAAGATGGTCTGGTCCAACGCACTTTGCGTTTATTAAAAAAAGAACTGCCAGAAATGGTGCTGATTACTGATGGTGCACTCGACCCCTATACCACGCATGGTCAGGATGGCATTATTGATGAGACCGGTTATGTCTTAAATGATGAAACGGTCGAATGTCTGATTAAACAGGGCTTAAGCCATGCCGAAGCAGGCGCAGATGTATTTGCCCCAAGTGACATGATGGATGGCCGGATCGGTGCAATTCGTCAGGCCTTTGAACAAAATGGGCATATTTATACCTCAATCATGGCTTATTCAGCCAAATATGCATCCAGCTTCTATGGCCCATTCCGTGATGCAGTCGGTTCTGCCAGCAATTTAAAAGGCGGCAATAAATACAATTACCAGATGGATGTCGGTAACCGTGCCGAAGCACTGCATGAAATTGCGCTGGATATTCAGGAAGGCGCAGACATGGTGATTGTCAAACCGGGCATGCCTTATCTGGATATCGTCCGTGAAGTTAAAGACACTTTTGGTGTACCAACCTTTGTCTATCAGGTCAGTGGTGAATATGCGATGCTGGCCGCTGCCATTCAAAATGGCTGGTTATCTGACAGCGTAATTATTGAATCACTGATGAGCTGCCGCCGCGCCGGTGCCGATGGCATCTGGACTTACTTTGCCGAAGAAGCTGCGCTTAAACTGAAAGACATGAAGTAAAAGGATTTCGGCGCAATGCATATCGCCATTATCGGCGCTGGCATCACCGGGTTGATGTCGGCGCTGGAACTGCTTGAACAGGGATGTTCTGTCACGATTTTTGATCAGCAAGTTGCCGGGCAGGCTGCGTCCTGGGCCGGAGGCGGGATTCTTTCTCCGATGTATCCCTGGCGCTACCCCGCTGCAGTCAATACGTTGGCCCGACATGCCAAACCGCTCTATCAGGACTGGAATCAAAAACTGCAGCCAGTGACCGGTATCGATTTCCAGATTCATGAAAGTGGTATGCTGATTTTTGATGAAGATGATTTTGAGCTTGGCTTGCGCTATGCGGAAAAATATCAGGACCCTCAGCAACAGGCCGAATTGCTTGATCAGACTCAGCTACAACAAATCAATCCTCGAATTGATCAACACAAGTTCCAACAGGCGATTTACTTTCCGGAACTGGCCAATATCCGCAACCCCCGGCTATTACAGTCGGTCATCAGCTATTTAAAACAGCATCCGCATGTCACCTGGCAAGAACATTGTAAAATCACTCAGCTCAATATTCAGCAAGGCTGGGTAACGAGTGTGTCCAGTGAAAGCGGCCAACACTTTCAGGCAGATCAGTTTGTAATCGCCACAGGCGCATGGTCTGCAGGCTGGTCAGAACAGCTTGGCTGTGAAATTCCGGTACAACCGGTGCAAGGACAAATGCTGCTGTTTAAAACCCCAGAAAACTGGCTACCGAGCATGTGCATGAACAAGGTCATGTATCTGATTCCACGGCGCGACGGACATGTTGTATGTGGTTCCAGTATGCGTCAGGTCGGTTTTGACACCTCGCCTTCTGCTGAAATCCGGCAAGATATTCTACAGGCTTGTCTGGGGATGGTACCGGAACTGGCGGATTTTCCGCTGGTCAAGCAATGGGCCGGATTAAGACCTAGCTCACCCGATGGTATTCCCTATATTGGCAAAATCCCCGAATTTCAAAATGCCTGGGCCAATTTTGGCCATTTCCGCAATGGCTTATGCATGGCCCCAGCCTCAGGCAAATTACTGGCTCAATTGATGCTTGCACAAACACCGACCATTGTAGATCCACAGCCCTATGCTCCGGCCCATCTATTGGAGCCAGGTCGCTTAGTGCTTTAGGATATTATGCAGCGCTTCTTTCAAGGTTGGATAATCAAACTGAAAGCCCGCATCCTGTAAAGCTTGAGGCTGTACATACTGACCGTTTAAAACCAGTTGCGATTGTTCTCCCAGCATCATTTTCAAACTGCATGCTGGCAGTGGCAGTAAAGGTTTGCGTTTCAGTAGCTGTGCAGCAGTCCGGGCAAACTGTGCCTGACTGACTTTTTCCGGAGCAACCACATTAAAAATCTGCCCGGTCGTCGTTTCAAGCATCAAGAATTCAATCGCACGCAATACATCTTCTAAATGCACCCAAGTGACTGGCTGACGCCCATGACCAATCCGCCCGAACAGATTCAGTTTAATCGGCAATAACATCTGCGGCAGAATTCCACCACCTTTGCCGAAGACCACAGCAAAGCGAACAATTTTGGTGTCCTGACTGCTATAGGACAAAGCCAGTTGTTCCCACTTCGCACAGAGCTCAGACATAAAAATATCTTGTGGCGGGCTTTGTTCCGTACAGACCTGCTCCCAGCGCTCGCTCGGGTCAATACCATAATAACCAACGGCTGAGGTTGAAATAATCCGTTTCGGTTTGATCTGGTATTTTTCTAAATAGTCAAATAACTGTTTGGTGGTGTCTAAACGGCTATCCAGCAATTTCTTTTTACGCGCTGCCGTCCAGCGTCCCTGACCGATGCTTTCGCCAGCCAGATTAATCACATAATCAATCTGAGGCTGTTTTAATTCATCCAGCTGGTTAATCCAGTGAAAATCTGGATGCGGTTCAGATTGATTCTTGCGGCGGGTCAGCCCAATCACCCGATAATCACGTTCCAATAAAAAACGCACCAGATGACTGCCAATAAAACCCCTCGCTCCGGTCACCAGCACTACAGGTTTATCCATAAGTCATTCTTAGCCCTGTTATTTTTTCTATTTAAATTATACGCAACTTATTCTGGGATTTTTCAATCAATGCCCTCTTTGTCGTGGTGAATTTGTATCCAGCCTGATGCGATCAATCTATCAAGATCAATCGTCATAAAGCCACCTACCTATCAGGCCTGCGGCGAATTGCCAAACATTTGATCTGCCATACGCTGTGCCTGCTTGCCATAGAACCAGTAAGTCAATAGATACAACGGAATCGCGATCAGCAAGAACATGATCAGCACAATACTTATAAATTGTGGCTGCTGTAGATATAGCAAAAAGTCCTGCCAGGCATTTGGATTAGAGCGCGTGGCAATCAGAATACCAAGTAACAGAAATAGCAGGTTATAGCCCCAATAGATCAGGCTAAACCCCAAGGTGAATTTTTTACGTTCCGACTGCGTTGGGGCACGTTTTTGCTGTTTTAAAAACTTAAATAAGATCCAGATCATGGCCACCAGATAAGGAACAATCGTCAGTACGGCGCCCATCCCCGTTGGCATCAGTGCTGCCAGCACCCCGCAAATGCAGGTAAAAATAAAGCAGATAATAAAAAACCAGATAAAATAACGGGTTAAAGGCAACATAAGAATCACTCAGTGACATTCATCAAGCTAGTATAAAAAAAAACAGGTTTTTTTTCATTTTATTGTCAACCATCGGCCAGAAGGTGACGTTATATAGGGTACAAGGTACAAAAATTTGGACTGGCATCCACGAATTTTTGCTGACCTTAGAGCTAAAGCAATAAGTCCAGTGTACAGGGAAATTTTGAATAGCAGCCAAAATCTTCATGTAACACAAATTTGACCGACGATTTCACATCACTCGAATCGTCGGTTTTTATTTTTTAAAATTCCGATTTTTCAGCCTGATGAATTGCATGACTGTTCAAGACTGGGTGATTTAGACATGACTATCCTGCCATTTTGCCTACTGATTAAAATAAATTCAGCCTGACATCAGCAACAATTCGCTGAAATATCTTTTTTAAGTAGATTTTTCCCTCAGCTTTTTCCTATAGTAGCAAGGCAGACATTTCAGGGTTCATCTACATGGCAGTTCATTTTCTTCACACTTCCGATTGGCATCTGGGGCAATTTTTCCATAACCATGACCGTGAATTTGAACATGCCCAGTTTTTGACTTGGTTGCTCGATCAAATTAAAACAAAACAGCCGCATGCCTTGTTGATTGCCGGTGATATTTTTGATGTGATCAATCCAGCCTCAAGTGCGCAAAAGCAACTGTATCAGTTTCTGGCCGATGCACATAATCTGGCCCCGCACATGCAGACTTTGATGATTGCCGGCAACCATGATTCCGGTTACCGGATTGAGCAGGTTGAACCTTTTCTGTCTAAATTCAATGCCAAAGCTGTGGGAATTGTGGGCCGAACCGCAGAAAACACCCTGAATCTGGATCGCTTGCTGATTCCGATTTATGATCAGGATAAAAATATTATCGCCTGGTGTCTGACCCTGCCCTATTTACGCAGTGCCGAAATTACGGGGCTGAATGAACATACCAGCAATAGCCAGAATGCGATTAGCTATCTGCATCAACAACTGATTGCCGAAGCCAAGGCCCGTAAACAGCCGCATCAAGCCCTGATTTTAATGTCGCATGCACATATGCAAGGTGGCGAAACTTCCGACTCGGAACGGCCAATTATTGTCGGTAATGAAGAAGCGCTCTCGACGGCGCTGTTTGATGAAGTGATTGATTATGTCGCACTCGGTCATCTGCATAAACCACAAAAAGTTGGTCAGCCGCATATCCGTTATAGTGGCTCACCGATTCCGCTGTCATTTAGTGAAATCAACTATCAACATCAGGTGGTTGAGGTCAGAATTGATCCTGAGCAAAGCCCGGAACAGCGCTTTCAATACGATGTTCTAAAAGTGCCACGCACCGTCGAGCTGTGCCGGATTCGGGAAAAGCTGGAAGATTTAATTGCTAAACTTCAGGCCTTGCCTGCCGGAGAAATCGAACAACTGTCGGCACGACATTTTCTGGAAATAGAATACACCACCGATGCGCCGCCACCAGTCGATTTACGCCAGCAAATTGAACTGGCTTTACCCGCCAACCGTTACCGCTTGCTGCGCATCAGCCGGATTTATCAGCAACAGGCCGAACATACGCAAGGAGATTCGAAAATTGATCTGGCACCACCGACGCCGGAATCGCTGTTTTTGAATATCTGGAAAAAAATGGGCTATGAACATGATCATTCTGTACAACAGGATTTTCAGCAACTTCTGGTTGAAGCCCAACACGAACTTGCACAAAAACAACAAGCCTAGGATCGGCCATGAAAATTTTACGTTTGAGTCTCAACAATCTGGCCTCCCTCACCGGCACCCATCATATTGATTTTGAATCCAGTCCTTTAACACATGCCGGCCTGATTGCGATCACTGGAAAAACCGGGGCTGGAAAATCGACCCTGCTCGATGCCATGTGTCTGGCGCTCTATAACGAAATTCCACGTCTAAAAGGTGCGACTGGCAGCCTGAAAGATGCCGGCGGTCAGGATGTTTCGATTAAAGACTCCAAGAATATTCTACGCCGTGGCTGCGTGCATGGTTTTGCCGAGCTGGAGTTTATTGCACTGGATAGCAAACGCTATACAGCACGCTGGGAGATTCGCCGGGCACGTCAGAAAGTCGATGGCAATCTAAAAGTAGATCGTTATATCAAGTGCATCGATGATGATACGACGCTAACGCAAAAAATATCTGAAGTTACCCCCTTAATTGAAAAACTGCTGGGCCTGAGCTTTGAACAGTTTACCCGCGCGGTACTGCTGGCGCAGTCGGAAGTTGGCGCATTTTTAAAAGCCAAAGATCATGAACGTGCAGACTTGCTGGAATATCTGACCAATTCGCAGATTTTCAGTGAGGTCAGTAAAAAAGCAGCGGAAAAGCATAGTCAGGTTCGACAAAAGCGCCATGAACTGGAAAACTGGCTCGGTCATCTGGAATTATTATCCGAAGACGATATTACTCAGCTTCAACAGCAACATACTGCCTTCAACCAGATACTTGAGCATTTTAACCAGAGTGAAAAATTACTAGAAAATGACCTGAAATGGTATCGGCAGAAACATGCTTTATATACTGAAATTCAGGCCAAAAAAGAAATTTACGATGTACAGCTGGATGCCGATCAGAAGCTGACCGCACAAAAGCAGTTGCTGGTTCATTTGGATGAGTTTCAGGGCATTCGAGAACAGTTTATCCAGCAGAATCAAATGCTCACGCAGCAAAAACAGCTTGCGATACAACAACAATCATTCGAACAGCAGCTACAACAGGTGCAACAGCAACGTGATGCTGAATTTGCGCAACTTGCTCAGATCCAGCAACAGCAACAAGCCCATGTTCAACATATGCATGCCATGCAGCCGCATCTGGAACAAGGTCTAAAACTGGATCATGAGATGCATCTGGTCGGCAATGACTATAAGAAAAAATCAGCAGATTTATTGGACTATGCACAGCAGTATATCCAACCCTTGCAACAACAGATTGAATCATCGAAACAGCAACTCGCATCTGCTGCCGAGCAGCAACAGCAACGCCTGACGCAACTTGAACAGCAGGCTGATCTTGCCATGTTTGATCTGGAACCACAAAGTACACTGCAACGACTGCAAGACTATCAAAAGCTGTATCAACAGATGCAGCAACAGGCGCCGGCAGTACTCTCTCAATCGCGTACTGAACTGGAACATTCCCGGCAGCAGCTGGCTCAACAAATCGAAAGTTTGCAGCAACAATTTGGCAATCAAGCTCAGTTGGAACAACAACTTCAGCAGCAGCAGACTGTACAGCAACAGAGCTCGACCCGGCTGCTTAAACTGGAAGGCTTGATCCAGCACGTGGCACGTCTAGCAGAACAGGAAGCCGAACAACAGCAACTCAAACAAGACGTAGCGCATGCACAGACAGAATTAACCCAGCTTGAACATACGGAAATTCAACTGCAGCAAATAGTCAGCAACACCGAACAGGAATTTGAACAACTACAAAATATGCTGCAGCAACAGCGCCTGCTGCAAACCCAAAGCGTGCAGGAACTGCGCGCGCAGCTCAAACCTGATGAAGCCTGTATGGTCTGTGGCAGCCAACAGCATCCGTTTGTCCAACATCAAGCATTATTAGACACAGCGCTAAACCAGCTGCAAGATCAACAGCTGCAACAGGCACAGCAACAACTGAATCAGCTTAAAGATGATTTAAAATCAACCCAGATTCAACAGTCCAAAATCAATATGCTTTTTGAGCAAAAACAACAGCGTTTAATCCACATTGAACGGATACTGAATGAACAGCACCAGACATTAAAACAAAACTTAAAAGAGTTAGGACTTGAGCAAGCCAATCCTGATCATTCAGCTCAGTTGCTCCATCCCCTGCAAACACAGCTTGGCCAATGGCAACAGCAACAAATTCAGGCAAACGAACAGTTCAAAATCCTGCAACAGACTTGGCAAAACTGGCGACAACAGCAACAGCAACTCGACAGCTTGCAACTGAGTCTGCAAAAAATGCTGCAACTGGATCAACTGATTGAGCCAGCTCTTACAGTACTGCCCGAAGCACAGCAACTTGCTTGGCACAAGAATGCGCCTGCTGCCTGTACCCAGCTGCAACAACATTTGCAGCAGCGATTACATCTTGTCAATCAAGTCAAAACTGCAGAACAGGAGCTACAAGGTTTCAAGCAGCAACTGAATCAGGCTCAACAGCAACTTCAGCTACATGAGCAGCGGCATACGCAAATACAGGCCGAGACCCATTATTTGCTTGAACAAGGCAAAGACTTACGTCAGCAACTCAATCAGCTGACCGAACAACATGCCGGTCAGACCTATAAGCTGGCAGCAGAATGGCGACAGCAACTGGATACCCAGTTAAAAGCGCTTAATAGCCAGCTTCAAGCACAACGCCAGGTATATGAACAGCATGAGCAAGCTTTGCATCAGGCTTTACTTAAACAACAGGCTTTGCTGACCCAAATGCAACAGCTAACTCAACAGCAGGCACAATCTGATCAGGCCATCCGTACATGGCAAAATCTGCATCGACATTTTAATGCGGAACTGATCCAACAATGTCTGACCATTGGTCTGAGTGAACATCAGCAAATCCGGCAGCAATTACAGGCACAACATCAAGCACTGGAAAATGCCAAAATTGCCTGGCAAACGCTGGAAGATCAATACCAGAAGCATCTCCAGCAACAGCCTGAACTTGCTTTTGAGGAAGTGGAAGCACATTTAAATAGTTTGGCACAGGAAAAAACCGAGCAACAAAACAGCTTCAATGAGATTGATACCAAACTGCGTATGAATGCCAATAATCAAAATACCTATGCCAAATATCAGCAACAGATTGAACAGGTCAAAGCCGAAGAATATCGCTGGGGCCGTATCTACGATTTAATCGGACATAAGGAAGGTACCAAGTTCCAGAAAATTGCTCAGGAACATCATCTGGATATCTTGGTGGAATACGCCAACCAACAACTGCAACCGCTGGCACCGCGCTATCAGTTGCACCGTATTCCAGACAGCCTGAGTCTGGCGATTATTGATCTGGACATGAACAGCGAAGTACGTCCGGTCTTGTCTTTATCTGGCGGAGAAACCTTTCTGGTTTCTCTGGCCTTGGCACTGGCGATTGCCAATATGGCTTCCGGTTCGATGAAACTGGAATCGCTATTTATTGATGAAGGCTTTGGTACTTTAGATCCAGCCTCATTACATATGGTGATGAATGCACTGGATCATTTACAAAGTCAGGGTCGTAAAGTGGTCTTAATCTCGCATGTGCAGGAAATGCATGAACGGATTCCAGTACAGATTCAGGTCAAGCCAGTCGGTGCTGGCGCCAGTACCATTCAGATTATAGGTTGACAATGATGCACCCTGCCCCAGACAAGCTCTCGCCCTATTTCAGCTTACAGCTCGAGAGCCTACGGGGCATCAGTGCCATTGTTGTACTGTTCACGCATTGCTTTCAGGCCTTTATCGCCCCTTTTGACCTCAGCCTGTATTCATGGATGCGCCTGCTTGGTCAGGCCGCGGTCATGATTTTCTTTGTTCTGAGTGGTTATCTGATTGGCTATTCGATCCAGCACAATATTCATCAGCATGGTCAGTTCAATCTGCGCCGTTATACCCAACAGCGTTATCGCAGGATTTTGCCACCCTTTCTGTTTGCCATGGCTCTGAGCCTGTTGTTGTATCTGTTGGCACCACTACTCTTTGCCACTCAAAGCCATGCCTTTCAAAACAGTTTTGGCATGATGATCCGGACTGACTATGGTCTCGATTCAGGTGATTTTATTGGCGCTCTGCTGTTTTTGAATGGCTTCATCACGCCTACAGTTTCAGCCAATGCCCCGCTCTGGAGCCTGAGTTATGAAGTCTGGTTCTATGTCTTGGCCGGATTTCTACCTTTTTTCAAAGATTCAGAAATAGCCAAAATCGGCTTTTTTAGTGTTTTAATCGTTTTATCCATCCTGAATATTCAGTTTTTTATTTATTTTCTGGTCTGGCTGATGGCCTTTGCCTGTTCATTTCGTCATATCCAGCGACATTTTCTAAACCGGTTACAAGTGCTTAAACTGGGGTTATTTGGCTTGGCATTTCTAATCGCCTGCATTGATGCTTACCAGTTTCATATCGTCGATCAAGCCCGACAATATCGCGCTGCAAATTTTACTCTCTTTAATTTCTGTATCGGCCTAGCATTTAGCTGCTGGCTGGTACAACTCCAGCAGCAGCGCAGTCACTACAATCCGGTCTGGGTACAATCCGCTGATTTTTCCTATACCTTGTATGTAACCCATTTCCCTTTGCTGCTGTTTATTCTGGGCTGTGTTCCGGCAACCTTGGCTTATGGTCTGGGCGGCGCTGTTTTAGCCTTGCTCGGCAGTATGGGCAGCCTGATTGTCTTTGCCTGGCTCATGGCAAAATGGCTGGAGCCACAAAGAAAAAAAGCGTTATCGAATAACGCTTAATCATACTTTTTCAAAATAACCCGACAACGCCTGTTAATCCTTTTGAGGACGTGCACCAAATAATGCCGTGCCGACACGCACCATGCTGGAACCGGCAGCAATTGCAGCCTGCATATCGGCCGACATGCCCATACTTAAAGTATCCCAATCTTCAGGATGCGCATGCTGAGCTTTCACCCTATCAAATAAAGCTTTAGCCTCGATGAAAGCTTGAGGATTCCCCGGCGCTGGAATCACCATCAAGCCACGTAAGCGCACATTTGGCAGTTGGCTGATTTGTCTAACTAAATCAGTAACTTCTTCCGGTTGGCAACCATCTTTCGTATCCTGAGCATCAATATTGACCTGAAGACAGATATTCAGCGCGAGCTGATCTTCTCTACGCTGATTGGATAAACGCTCGGCAATAATCAGACGATCCACCCCATGCACCCAGGCAAAATTTTCTGCCAGATGCTTGGTCTTGTTACGCTGTACATGGCCAATAAAATGCCATTCAATTTCCAAGTCTTTTAGAGCCGTAATTTTCTCTAGCGCTTCCTGCAAATAGTTTTCGCCAAAGGCACGTTGTCCCGCCTGATACATATCAGCCAGTACTGCACTCGGCTGGGTCTTGGAAACGGCCAGCAGTTGCACCGAATCTGGCTCACGACCGACCTGAGCACAGGCTGTTTCAATTTGCGCTAAAACCTGATTTCGTGACTGTTGCAACATATTCATTGATGGGGTTCTCATTTCATTCATCTTTTTTTCCCTTGCCCATAAACTAAGGGTTGGTTAAGCTGTGGGAAAGCCTTATTATTCTATCAAAATAATTAACATTTTAATGAACTCGGGGACCTTATGGATATCACAGAATTGTTGGCATTTTCTGCTAAAAATGGTGCGTCGGATTTACACTTGTCTGCAGGCTTACCGCCAATGATTCGTGTCGATGGGGAAGTTCGTCGTATCAACCTGCCAGCATTAGAACATAAAGAAGTACATAAACTTGTTTATGACATCATGAACGATAAACAGCGCCGTGATTTTGAAGAAAATCTGGAAACTGACTTTTCTTTTGAAGTACCCGGTGTGGCCCGTTTCCGTGTCAACGCATTTAACCAGAACCGTGGTGCCGGTGCAGTATTCCGTACCATTCCATCCAAAGTTCTGACCCTGGAAGATCTGGGCATGGGACAGATTTTTAAAGATATCTGTGAATATCCGCGTGGTCTGGTACTGGTCACAGGGCCAACCGGTTCGGGTAAATCAACCACCTTGGCGGCGATGCTGGATTATATTAACGACAATCGCTATGACCATATTCTGACCGTCGAAGATCCAATCGAATTTGTGCATCAATCCAAGAAATGTCTGATCAACCAACGTGAAGTACATCGTGATACGCATGGCTTTAATGAAGCCCTGCGTTCGGCACTGCGTGAAGACCCTGATATTATTCTGGTCGGTGAGATGCGTGACCTTGAAACCATCCGTCTGGCCTTAACTGCGGCAGAAACTGGTCACCTGGTGTTTGGCACCCTGCATACCACCTCTGCGGCCAAAACCATTGACCGTGTGATTGACGTATTCCCTGCCGAAGAAAAAGATATGGTTCGTGCCATGTTATCGGAATCATTGCAGGCTGTGGTTTCACAGGCCCTGTTAAAGAAAAATGGCGGCGGACGTGTTGCGGCACATGAGATCATGATTGGTATTCCTGCAATCCGTAACCTGATTCGTGAAAATAAAGTGGCACAAATGTATTCTGCGATTCAGACCGGTGCCAACTATGGCATGACCACACTGGATCAGACCCTGAAAACGCTGGTATCTAAAGGTCTCATCAGCCCGCAAGTGGCACGTACTGCAGCCAAACAGCCAGAAGCATTCTTATAAGAAAAATTAATTGTATTGGGGTTTTTATACATGGATTTTAACGGCTTACTCGATTATATGGTGGAGAAAAAAGCATCGGATCTGTTCATTACAGCCGATGTCGAACCTTCAATCAAGATTAACGGGCAGATTTTACCGATTGGTTCGATAAAATTACCCGGCGCGGCAGTAGGACAACTGCTCCATTCCATCATGAGCGACAAGCAGCGTAAAGAATTTGCAGACACGCGTGAATGTAACTTCGCCATCAGCACACCGGACAAAAGTGCCCGCTTCCGTGTCAGTGCTTTTCAGCAGCGTGATCAACCGGGTATGGTTTTGCGTCGGATTGAAACCGTGATTCCGACCATGGATGAACTCAAATTACCGCCGATTCTAAAAGAACTGGCGATGACCAAACGCGGCATCATTATTTTTGTCGGGGCAACCGGTACCGGTAAATCAACCTCACTGGCCTCGCTGGTCGGTTATCGCAATGAAAATTCCAAAGGTCATATCATTACCATTGAAGATCCGATTGAATTCATTCACCAGCATAAAGGCTGTATCATTACCCAGCGTGAAGTCGGGATTGATACCGATTCCTTTGAAATTGCCCTGAAAAACACCTTACGTCAGGCGCCGGACGTGATTCTGATTGGTGAGATTCGTTCGCGTGAAACCATGGATTATGCGATTGCCTTTGCCGAAACTGGTCATCTGGTCTTTGCGACCCTGCATGCCAACAACGCCAACCAGGCCATTGACCGGATCATTCATTTCTTTGAAGCAGACCGGCATAACCAGCTGTTCATGGACTTGTCACTGAACATGAAAGCCATTGTGGCACAGCAACTGATCCCAACCATCGATGGCAATGGTCGTCGTGCCGCGATTGAGATTCTGATTAACTCCCCCCTGATTGCTGACCTGATCCGTAAAGGTGATGTGCATGAGATCAAGGACCTGATGAAGCGTTCCCGTGAACTGGGCATGCAAACCTTCGATCAGGCACTGTATGACCTGTATAAGGCCAAGCAGATCAGCTATAAAGATGCGCTGAAACATGCGGATTCACCCAATGACTTACGTCTGCAAATCAAACTGGCAGAAGAAGGCGGCAGTCATTTATTACGTGCACATTCCAATATCACCTTTGATGGCCAGTCCTGATCAGATTGAGCACATAAAAAAACAGGCTTCAAGAAGCCTGTTTTTTTGTTTCAACCGGAGTGCAAATTATTTTTTACGAAACACTTCCTGACAGGCCGGCGCATCGCAGTAGCCATACAGATTCAGAGAGTGACCGGTTAATTCAAAACCAAATTTTTCAGCAACATCATGCTGCTCTTTTTCAATCGTATCATTGATGAATTCAACGACTTTGCTGCAATTCAAACAGACCAGGTGATCGTGGTGATCCTCCTGCATGATCTCGAAAACGGAATGATTGTTTTCAAAATTATGACGCTCAATAATACCCGCGGCTTCAAACTGTGTTAACACACGATACACAGTTGCTAAACCTACATCTTCACCCTGATCGAGTAAAGTCTTGTAAATATCTTCCGCACTTAAATGATGTTGTCTTGAATTTTCTAGTAATTCTAATATTTTAATTCGTGGAAGGGTAACTTTCAGTCCAGCTTTTCGTAAATCTTGGTTTGAAATAGTCATGTAAAAAGGTCTCTCAACAAAATCAAAGTTGGAATATGCAACAAACTTTAGATGCAGTATGATCTATCCTTGGATCAAATGCATCATAATTAATTTGGGATAGTTTAGCAAAATGCAAAAAATCATGTTGACGTTATTCGTCACTTCCTTGCTCGTCGGCTGTTCGACATTAGGTGTTTATAAAGTAGATATTCCACAAGGAACCCCTTTAACCCAAGCTCAAGCCGCTAAAATTCAAGTGGGAATGAGTCATCAACAGGTGCGTTTCTTACTGGGCAGTCCAACGGTAAGCGATCCGCTGAATCCTTTACGCTGGGACTACATCTATAACTATACCCCAGGAACCTACGCTAAAAAAGCCAAGATCCCGGCAGCCCAAGGCCAGCATTTGAAAATTTACTTTAACCAGTCTGGTATCGTGGAACGTGTTGAAGGTCTGGAAACCATTCCAGAATCTCAACCCGGCTTACCAGGTTCAAAAGAAGCAATTTTAAATGCGCCTCCACTATAGTCGCTTTCTCATGAAAAAGCCCCTGAATCATCAGGGGCTTTTTTGATTAAGTCGATTGATTGAGCAGATCATTGAAACTAATGCTCATTCAAGCCGCTTTCTATTCGGAAGATGGTTTCAGCTTTCTTAAAAGATTGCCTCTGGCATAACGACCCACCGGATTTTTCTCGGCACGTTTACGTCGGATATCTTTAGGATTGATAGTCAGTGCTCGGTAAATTTCGACTCGATCACCTGCTGCCAGTGGCTGCTGATGATCTTGCAAGCGTACACCGAAGATACCCAAAGACAAAGGTTCAGGTAGGGTAACCTGCTCTACTATGCCACTTTGCTGGATGGCATCCAATGCTGTCATGCCGGGCTGAAATGGTACAGCCAGATGAAACTGTTGCTCCGGAGTCGCATAGGCCACCCAGATCAGTGCATTATTCATCAGAACAGTTGTCCTAGAACAGCGACCATCGCCACGATAATCGAAACAGGCAATACCACACGGACAGCAATACGCCACAGGTTATAGAACCCTTCAGAGCTAAAATTCATTGATTTACGTAAATGGCTGATCTTCATGATCCAGCCCGCAAAGAGCGCGTAAATCAAACAAATCAATAAGCCCCAAAGCAGTAAGACTACGTTGAACATTGGTGTCACATTTGGAATGGCCCAGATCAGGGTGACGACAGCCATAATCGCCCATTGAATCGCAGGGTGAAGCTGACGTTGCTGTAACTGCTCTCGTGCCATCTGCAGGATGAATGCAGCAGTCGCTACAATCGCGGCCACCAACGTAAATGCAGGGATTTGTGCTTGTACAGCAAAGAAGGCAAATACAATCACAGCAAGCAATTGTGCGATCCAGATCGGCAAGACCGTCTTGCTGGCGACATCCTGCTGTTGTACAGCACTCAGGCTAGACTGCCAGTACAAGCCCATGCCTAGGCCACTTGCAACCAGTGCCAATACGGTGGCATTGCCCCATTCCGAGAATTCAACTGGCGTGACTTGCCATGCAGGTAGCGCAGTTCCCATCACATTTGCCAAGATCAGAGATGCCAGTACGCCAATGGCCGTAATGACTAACAAAATTTGACGCGGCAGCAGTGACAAGACCAGAGCGGCAATTACCAGACCTATAAACAAAAGATTCGGTGCAAGATCAAGAGCAGCAAGCGCCAGAACATTGCTGGCATTGTTCAGCATGGCACCGGCCAGAAAAGGAATAAAGATCACACTGAGCCAGCCGACTATACGCCATTTTTGTGAGGCATCTGCTTCACGGGTCAGCGTTGACAGTGCCTGTAATGCCGTTGTTTTAGAGCGCTTGGCCAAAGCAATTTCCAAGTAGCAGATGGGAAGCGCCAGAATCAGCATAGTGGCTAACCAGAGCATCCAGAAATCCAGCTGACGATCAATCTGTATACCCGTTATCGGTGCGAGCGTCGCGATGATAATAAACGATAAACAGAAAGCCATCAGCGGTGATAACCATTTTGACATAGCATTGTCCTGCATGATGCATTCCTATAAAAATCTAGCGCTATTTTGCCTTGTGAAGCGGTGAAAATCAAAAACAAAAAGCAAACCACCATGACAGTGATTTGCTGCGCAAAATTTATTATTAAATTGTAATTCTTGTTATCTCGTTACGTCTTTTATTATGAGAAGAAACGAGCGAACCAGTTTTTACCTTTTTTCTGTTCTTTTTCTTTGATAATGCCCATCATATTTTCTTTGACTGCGCCGACATAATCAGCGTCATCGTGCTGAATATGGTTGATTAACCATTTAGATAATACTTCATGCAGTTCTGATTCAATCGACTGCCCCAGTTCAAAACGATCACGATAAGACTCGATTTTCTTGATAAACAGGTCATGTACACGTTTATGTGGAACTCGGTATTTATAACCCGCTTCTTCCTGAAGAGATTCTTCAAAAGTAAAATGCGACTGGGTATAATCGATAATATTTTCGAGGATCTGTTTAATACGGGCACGGTCGGTATTTACATTGATCTCATCAATTTCATTGATATAATCGAGAATTCGTTTGTGCTGATCGTCAATCACATCGATACCAGTATTATAGTCTGGAACCCATTTCATTTTCATTACGACCACCTATAAATATTAAGGACTTATCACATAAAAATCATCATATAACGTATTGATTTGAATAAAAATGAAGTAAATTAGTCGGCTTTCGGCTTAATTTAAGAGAAACCTTGCAATTAACTGTTTTCATTAGGAATATATTTTAAACCCGAGTATAAGAATCAGATATTTTTTAATCAATCTACTATTTCTAATAATATGGTTTCTCTTTAATTTAAATAAAAAAGATATTAAAAAATAGGAATTAAATCCCATCTTTAAAATAAAAAAATCTATTTTTAATATAAATCTGCTTTGGTCACACGTTTTAAGGACGGATCTAGACGTTCCCGTTCCAACCGATCTACCCGAGTCAGTTGCGAACGGAACTTGGCACCCTCTTTAAACAGAATCATTTCACCCGGCTGAAAAGCGGTCCATTCCTCATTTTGTGTCAATGGCTCGGTGGTAATAACCGCAACCCTGTCCTTAGGCGTAGTGACCTGACTAAAGTCCACCTCGACATCAATATCAATCAGCTGTGCCGGTCTAAACGGGTATTCACGCACCAGCCAGTGCAATTTGGTAATGGCATAGCTAAACAGCGCCTGCCCATTGGAAAGACAGAAATTAAAAGTGCCGTGTTCTGCAATCGCAGGTGAAACCTCAGCAAGTAGTTCAAAGACCTGATCCAGACTCGGTTCATCATAACCAAAGCGTTTGACCAGCTGATCGAGCAAATAGCAAAAAGCGCGCTCACTATCAGTATTGCCGACTGGGGTAAAACGGCCACTCAGCACCGGAAAATACTCATGCAAATCGCCATTATGGGCAAAAATCCACTGCCGGCCCCACAGTTCGCGGCTAAATGGATGCGAATTTTCCAGATTGATTTTGCCTTGGGTGGCTTTACGGATGTGCGCAATCACATTACGGGATTTGATCGGATAGTTACGCACCAGCTCGGCAATCGGAGATTCAACCGCAGACTGGTTATCGACAAATAGGCGACAGGCTTTATCCTCAAAAAAAGCAATTCCAAAACCGTCGGCATGATCCGAGGTAATTCCGGCCCGCTGGGAAAACCCACGAAATGAAAAGGTAATATCCGTCGGGGTGGCACAATTCATTCCGAGCAGTTGGCACATGGTCTGGTTTCAGCTTTCTATTTTCTTAGATGCTTATTGTGCATGACTACCCGAGTCATTTCAAATAGCTATCAGTTATAAATAGAGATAAAAAAGAGCCTCAATTGAGGCTCTTTTCCGCAAAAAAACAACTTATGGACGAGGTGGATGGGCACGGTTGGTAATCAGTGTACCAACGCCATGATCGGTAAAAATTTCCAATAAGCTGGCATGTGGCACACGACCATCTACAATATGCGCGCTCACTACGCCGCCTTTGACCGCATCCAGTGCACAGCCGACTTTAGGAATCATGCCACCATAGATCACACCTGTTTCAATCAGACGGTCAACTTCCTGAGTGCTTAAACCCGTCAGCAGGTTTTTATTTTCATCCAGAACACCTGTAATATTGGTCAGCAGAATCAGCTTCTCTGCACCTAGGGCTTCTGCGACTTTACCTGCCACCAAGTCTGCATTGATGTTATAGGTATTGCCTTCTTCATCCACACCCAGCGGTGCAATCACGGGAATGAAATCGCTGTTGGTGAACATTTCCAGCACATCGGTTTTTACGCCAACGACTTCACCGACCAGACCCAAATCAATTTGCTGAACCGAACCATCTTCAGCCACTTTTTCCATCAGCAGTTTTTGTGCACGAATCAGGTTGCCGTCTTTACCGGTCAAGCCAATGGCACGACCACCATGCTGGTTGATCAGGTTCACAATCGATTTATTGACACTACCGCCAAGTACCATTTCCACGACTTCCATCGTGGCAGGATCAGTCACGCGCATCCCGTCGATACGGTCTGATTCACGGCCCAACTGTTTCAGCATGGAATCGACTTGTGGCCCCCCACCATGCACCACAATCGGATTAATACCAACCGTTTTTAATAATACGATATCACGTGCAAATGAACTTTCCAGCTCAGGATCGGTCATCGCATTACCGCCGTATTTTACTACCAGGGTTTTACCCGCAAAGCGTTGAATATACGGCAAAGCTTCTGTCAAAATCTGTGCTTTGTCGATGCCTGTTTGTTGATTTGGCATTCGCCTCTCCTTATTGAGCATCTAAAATATCTTGAGCGATCTGTGGATAACGGTCACGCAACATGGCTACAAACAGCTGACGAATTTCATTCAGGCCCTGAGCATCATTGGCATCAAAGCGCACTGTGAAATACTCACCTGTATTGGATGCTCGAATGATGCCAAAACCATCCTCAAAATCAAGACGTATCCCATCAATTTTACTGATTTGCGCACGAATTCTTTCAGATTGCTGTTCAACAAAGTCTAAAAGTTCAACCGGATGCACATGATGCGTGGCAATATAAAGATCTTCGGTCCCATGCCGTTTCGGATAAGCCGCTAAAGCTTGTGCAAGACTTTGACCAGTTTGATCCAGATATTCCATGACTCTGAGCGCTGCATAGAGTCCATCATCATAGCCCCAGCCACGGCCATCATTAAAGACATAATGCCCGGCATATTCTCCGCCAAAAATCGCCTGCTGCTGAGATTGTGCCAGATAAGTTCTCAGAAATGAGCTTCCGGTACGAATCATCACCGGTTCACCACCCAAACGTTGTACGGTGTCTCGCACCAGGGTTGAGCATTTAACATCATAAACAAACTGGCGTGACGGCGAACCGCTTAAGCAAATTTCCGCAAACAGGCACAGCAACTGATCCGCCGTGATAATCTGGCCCTGTGCATCAATCAAGACCACGCGATCGCCATCGCCATCCAGGGCAATGCCCAGATCAGCCTGCTGTTGCATGACGCTTTGGCGTAAAGTCTCCAGATGTTTGTCTTGCGAAGGATCTGGTGCATGGTCTGGAAAATGTCCATTGGCATCACAACGCAAAGCCATCACCGCACAGCCCATTTTTTGAAGCACCAGATTGGCACAGCGCCCGGCTGAACCATTCAGACCATCCAGAACCACTTTAAATGAGCGCTTCAACTGGATATCTTTTAATATACCATGCTGATATTTTAGACAAAATTCTGGAATAACTTGATGAGTCTGTTCGTCTAGGCAAAGCTGCTGATTGCTATAATGTGGTTTGGCCAGATGAGCCACCTGCTGGATCATCTCTGGGCAAGGCGGCTCACCAGAGATAATCCATTTAATACCATTATCTTCTTTGGGATTGTGACTGGCCGTGACCATGATGCCATTGCCATCAAATTGCCGCGCGGTGAAATACAGCATCGGACTGGAACAACAACCGACAATGGTGGCTTCAATCGAATAAGCTTGAAAAATACGGCGAATGGTTTCTGCAAAAGCCGGACTGCTAAGCCGTGCATCATAGCCAATTGCGATACGTGTCTGTCCCGCAGCCTGATATTGCTGTGCTAAACCGTGAGCAATTGCATCGATAATCCCAGCACCCAGTACACTGACTTTACCGCGTATGTCATAGGCTCGAAAAATGTGCATGGGGAATAGATGATTCATAGATCCCATAAAACTATTCTTTTCACTAAATATAAGGAGGTATAAAATGACTTATTTCATCATCATGACTTTAAACATTTGTTTTTGTTTTAAGACCCGCTACTTTTAAACCATTTCAATGTAACAATCAATTATAAAAATATTACCGTTAACTGAATAATCAGAAAATTTCTGTGATGAAATAGTCCTTATTTAATTATATTTATTTTTAATTTCCCCGGCTAAAATTAAAATAAAGATATAAATTTCAATTTTGAATAACTCTATTTATATAGAAAATAAATTTTTATTTTTAACTATATTTTAAGCGTCATATTATGTTTAGGATTTACTTTGTTGTATTTAAGAAATGACCTACATCCATTCATTGTTTGCAGGTCATCTTCTCTTTAGTTTTTACCGGTATGGCCAAAGCCACCAGCACCACGCTCAGTGGCTTCAAATTCACTGACCAGATCAAATTCAGCTTGTACTACCGGCACCAGCACATATTGCGCCAAACGTTCACCCGGCTCCAGACTGAAAGCAGTCTGACTACGGTTCCAGACCGATACCATCAATTCACCCTGATAATCTGAATCGATGAGACCTACCAGATTACCCAGCACAATCCCGTGCTTATGACCTAAACCTGAACGTGGCAAAATCAGACCTGCAAAAGCAGGATCTTCGATATAAATCGCCAAGCCTGTTTTCACTAAAACGGTTTGACCCGGTTCAATCACTGTCGTTTCATGGACGCAGGCACGCAAGTCCAATCCTGCTGAACCTGTGGTGGCATAAGTCGGTAATGGCCATTCCTGACCGAGACGCGAGTCAAGGACTTTCACCTGAACTTTCATGTGTTCATTCCTGTTGTTGCAATTAAAATATATATAAGCGTTGAACTTTATCGTTTGATAAGATTGCGCAAATTATCCAGATAATGCTGCGCCTGTAATTTCGGATCGATATTACCGGCCAGCTTTTTCTTTCGACCTAACCATTCCAGTTCATCTTCTGGTAATTCATCCAGAAAACGGCTTGGGGTCATTTGCTTCATCTGTCCGCCGGCCTTACGCTGTTCGGCCAAGGTAATGGTCAAACCCTGACGTGCACGGGTAATCCCGACATACATCAGGCGACGTTCCTCTTCAACCGTTTCCGCAGCAATCGAGTTCTTATGCGGCAGAATTTCTTCTTCCAGCCCAATCAGATAGACATAAGGGAACTCAAGCCCTTTAGAAGCATGTAAGGTTAACAAGTTGACTTTGTCAGTATCTTCTTCTTCCTGTTGCTGCTCCAGCATATCCAGCAGCACCATTTTACGAATCACGCTTTCAATATTTTTTTCATCGACATCTTCAGCGCGGTTAATCAGGCTTTGGATGCTGCTGTAAAGCACTTCAATATTGTCGAGCTTGGTTTTTTCCTGTGCCGGCGTGGCTGCAGTTTCCTTGATGTAATCGATATAACCGGCTTCAATCATCATCTGACGGATGATCGGTACGGGTTCATCATCATCAAGTAAATTGCGAGTAAAGCCCTCAATGAAGTCGGCAAACTCTGCTAACTGTGTGGTGGCCTTTTTCGGAATCGCCATGGTCAAACGCTGATCCGCTGCCGCAGCCAGCAGTGACAGGTTATTTTCCTGAGCAAAGAGACCCAGTTTTTCCAGTGTCACCGGCCCAATGGCACGTTTTGGCGTATTGATAATCCGTAGGAAAGCGCTGTCATCTTCAGGGTTAATGATCAGGCGTAAATAACTCATCATGTCCTTGATTTCGGCACGCGCGAAGAAGGATTGACCGCCAGACAATTTATACGGAATCTGCATCTGACGGAGATGGGTTTCTAAAATACGCGCCTGAAAATTGCCGCGATATAATACCGCATAATCTTTCCAGCTTTTCCCATTCATCAATTTATGCGTGATCAGGTCTTTGACCACGCGTTCTGCTTCATCATCATCATTACGGCAAGTAATCACCCGGATCACTTCACCATGGCCTTTGTCTGACCAGAGTTTTTTATCAAAAATATGCGGGTTATTGCCAATCACGGTGTTGGCTGCTTTAAGAATACGACTGGTCGAACGATAGTTCTGTTCCAGTTTAATCACTTTTAAATTCGGGAAATCTTGTTGCAGCAAGGCCATATTTTCCGGTTTAGCCCCACGCCAGGCATAGATGGACTGGTCATCGTCGCCTACAGCAGTGAACTGCCCCATCACGCCAACCAGCAATTTCACCAGAATATACTGTGCAGTGTTGGTGTCCTGATATTCATCGACCAGCAAATAACGCACCCGGTTTTGCCATTTGTCACGGACTTCTGCATTTTCCTGCAACAAGCGCGTCGGCATCACAATCAGGTCATCAAAATCTACCGCATTATAGGCACGCAGATTACGTTCATAGAGCTGATATAAATGCGCAAACTGGACATCTTCGGCAGTTTCACAAGTGGTATGCGCCTGCTCGGGTGGAATCAGATCATTTTTCCAGTCCGAGATCATTTTCATGGCTTTGGCAATCAGTTCTTTGCTTTCTGCACCGGATAAATTATCGCGATGCATCAAATCCATCAGAATACGTTTGCAGTCGTCAGCATCCAGAATCGAAAAATTATTTTTAAGGGGGGTGTGTTTCAACTCCAGGCGCAGCATATTCAGGCCAAAAGTATGGAAGGTTGAAACTGAAACGCCTTTGCTTTCTTCACGGGTCAACAATTTGCTGACACGCTCTTTCATCTCACGTGCCGCTTTATTGGTAAAGGTCATCGCGGTAATACGATGCGCAGGAATCCCGCAATGCTTGACAAGATATGCGATTTTTCGCGTGATCACTGAAGTCTTGCCTGAACCCGCTCCTGCAAGTACTAACAAGGGCCCTTGAGTATATTTCATGGCTTCAAGTTGCTTGTCATTTAACTGACTGGCGAGTGACATATGGCTTCCTCTTCTAGATTCGGCTCCGATTATAGTCATCTCTGCCCCAGTTGCCTAATTTAAAATACGATTAAACCGGTCAATTTACAGGGACAAAAAAACCACCCGAAGGTGGTTTTTTCAGCGTTCAAGAATTATTGAACTGCATATACCGCGATTTCTACACGACGGTTTTGTTCTTTACCCGCTGCAGTGGTGTTGTCTGCGATTGGGTTCGCTGAACCTAAACCTTGAGCATTAATACGTGTACGTGAAACACCTTGACCTGATAAATAAGTTGCTACAGAGTTAGCACGTGCTTGAGACAACGGGATGTTGATTGAGTCATTACCGGTACTGTCTGTATAGCCAGTGACCAAAATACCGCTGTTGTTATCTTCGGTTAATACTTGAGCCACTTTATTCAAAGTGCCATAGAAGTTTGGTTTGATGTTCGATTTGTTGGTATCAAATGTAATGCTACCTGGCATTACAAGGTTAATCGAACCATCTGCATTACGGTTAACATCTACGCCAGTTCCGGCTGTTGCTTGACGTAATTTTTTCTCTTTGTTATCAAGATAAACACCTGCTGCACCACCAACAACAGCACCAATCGCTGCTGCACGGTTGTTTTGACGGCTGGTATTCGCATTACTCTTAGAAACACCGTAACCTGCTGCAGCACCAATTAAAGTACCTAAAGCAGCTTTATCATATTCCACACCACCGAGGTTATTACCAGTTGATTGACAACCTGTAAGTGCTACGGCCCCTGCTACAGCTGCTGAAATTACTAGTGCACGCATCGCATGACTCCTTATTGTATGCTTTGTTGTATAAGCGAAATAATGATTTAAATTGAACGGGATAACCATTGAATTTTTGTTAATAATAAATCGTTTCGCAATATTTTGTAATGTTTATATGTAACTAAAACAATGGACTTCATCACAATATCTTCATAGTTAGGCCTTTAGGCTTTTTTATTTGCCTCACTCTCATTATATTATTCAAAATATGAAAAAATTTAAGCGATTAATCTCTGGGGACTGTTTTGATATGTCATCGAATAGCAATAAACAAGCAACTTTAAAAAAACTTACACGTGGCTTGGCTGTCACCTCAGTGATGACAGGCAGTACTTTTTTTCATGGCCCTCCGGTTCTGGCGCTGGGTTTTACCAAGTTTTTTAAAAAATCTGCAAAAGTTGATGAAACCAATATCAAGATTACCAACAGCTGGTTAGGCGTCAATAACTGGCTGATTGACAATGTGCTCAACAATACCGAATGGCAAATAACAGTAGATGAATCACTTGATTTAAATATGCAGGGCCGTTATTTGATGACCTGTAATCATCAAAGCTGGGTCGATACCACCGTCAATCAGTACTTCGGCTTGACCCGTATGCCGCTGACGCGTTTTTTTACAAAATGGGAACTTATTTTTATTCCTTTTGTCGGTCAAGCCTTTAAAATCTTAGGTTTTCCGATGATGAAACGGCATAGCAAGGAACAGATTGCTAAAAATCCTGCGCTAAAATACCGCGATATGGAAGAAGCACGTAAATCCTGTGAGCAGCTGATCAGTCAGCCCTTTACCCTGTTAAATTATCTGGAAGGCACGCGTTTTACCCAAGATAAACATGATCAGCAGCAGTCTCCTTACAAATACTTACTTAAACCTAAGGCCGGTGGTCTGGCTTTGGCGCTGAGTATTCTCGGCGATAAAATTGATGCGCTGGTCGATATGACCATCGTTTATCCGGACGGTATTCCGGGTTATGGTGAATTTTGGTTAGGTGAAGTGCCACGAATTGCGGTAAATTTAAGAAAAATTGAGATTCCTGACTGGGTACTCGGCGGCAATTATGAAGATGATGCTGAATACCGTGCACGTTTCCAGAAATGGATTGATCAAATCTGGACTGAAAAAGATCAACTAATAGCGCAAATGCAGCAGAACTTTGACCAAAGCGCTGTCTGATTTTTTGCCTGAGTAACTATGAAGAACGACAACCCCGACATCACCTCTAGCTCATTTAAGTTTATTCGTAAAGGCACCTGGGGCTGGAAAGTTGCACTGATTTACGACATTTTTATGATGGTCTTAATCATCATTAATCTATTTTGTCTCAGTGCCAATGCCATTTTAATGAGCGATTTTGGTCAATGGTTGTTTGACTTCATTCGTTTACCGGAAATCTTGCAGTTTTATAAAAGTGATTTACGCCCTTGGGTGGTCATTACTGAGGGCTGGTTTACCACCTTCCTGATCTGTGAATTACTGGCACGTTGGGGCATTGCCATTGTTCAGCGCCATCATCGGCGCTGGTGGTTTTTTCCATTCGTACATTGGTATGAAATTCTCTCCATTATTCCACAACTGCGCTTTCTGCGTCTGTTACGTGCGGTCGCGATTGGCTATAACTTGCATAGTCACGGTTATAAAGTCATTCCCGAGCGCTGGTATCGTCAAGGCAATTTTTATTACAACATGCTCATGGAAGAACTTTCCAGCCGTGTGGTGCTGACTGTACTGGACGGTATTAAGCGTGAACTCAGCACCAGTACATCACATAAAAAATTGATTGATGATTTGGTAGAACATCATCGTAAATTACTGGCAGTTGCCTTGGCAGACATCTTGCAGGAATCTTTGGGTAAAGAGTTGCAGGCACAACGTTCCATGATTGCTAAAAATGTCGGGCAAGTAGTCAATCAAGCCATTGAAGACACCCCGGAACTGACCCAGTTATTGCGATTAATTCCACTTGTCGGTAGCCGGATTGAACAACAAATTCAAAGTATTGGCCAACGTCTAGGGGAAAATATCACCCAAGGTCTGATTGATCCCTTTACTCATACCGGCCAAAAAGAAAATCCGACTTTTACCCTAATTTCAGATAAAATCAGCCAGATTCAGATTGAACATAATCCACATATTGATAAATTGGTCGAATCGGCTGTTTTTGAAACACTTGAAGCGATCCAAAAACAGGTGAAAGTCAAACAGTGGCAACAGATTTTAGAAGAACATGAGCAAAATCAGCGCTCAATAGATAGATAACATTTAAAGTGCAGAACCAGATAAAATCATCCGGTTCTGTTGGCATAAAAAAATAACTGAGATCGCTAGAGAATTACGCCAATTTGTTCTAGGATTTGCACTATTTACAACATTGCTTCGACATAAAACCAGCAAGTCAGAAGTATTTAAGGAAGAATTATGGCTGATATACGGATAAAAGGCAGAATGGTCAATGCAATACGCATTAGCTTAGATACCAATGATCATGATGCCATCCGCCAGCAACTTAGCCCAAAATTACAAGCTGCATTCCCATCTGGCACTTTGGCCGTCATTGAAAGTTCAGTTGAACAGGAACTGATTGCCCTGATTCAGCTGTTAATCGACTTAGATGTACAGCCAATGGCCGTGACTGAGGGTTTACTGGGTGATCAGGCGCGTTCCATTCAGTTCCCGGTTTTGCCACCCGATCGCCAGTTAGAAGAAGTGAAAGCCACGAAAGAACAGGTGGTAGAAGTTAAGCCAGAAGCAGCGACAAGTGATGATCAGGCAGCTGCTGCCCCGATCGTTGCGCATGTGACCTCATATCATGATGAAATTCTGCGGACGGGCCAATGTATTGTGCAGCATAATGGCGACATTATTATCAATGCCGGCATCAACAGTGGTTCAGAACTGATTGCTTCAGGCAATATCCATGTGTATGGCAGCGCACGTGGTCGTGTCATTGCAGGTGTCGGGGGGAATACGGCAGCTCGTATTTTCTGTCACAGCCTTGAAGCAGAACTGATCTCGATTGCGGGAACCTATTGCGTAGCGGATGATATTCCCCCGCATGTCGTTAAGAAATCAGTGCATATTTACTTGAATGATCAACAAGAGCTTGTATTTGAAGCTCTACAATTTTAATGTATAAATAAATACCAAAAACCCCATTTTAAACAGGGGATTTGAACCATAACAGGAGTGGATTCGGTGGCGAAAATTGTTGTCGTAACGTCAGGCAAAGGTGGTGTAGGTAAAACTACAACAAGTGCATCTTTTGCAACAGGTTTAGCCCTACGCGGTCACAAAACTGTTGTGATCGATTTCGATGTAGGTTTACGTAACCTTGATTTGATTATGGGCTGTGAACGCCGTGTAGTTTATGATTTTGTGAATGTTTTAAATAACGAAGCACGATTACAGCAAGCACTGATTCGCGATAAAGATATTGAAAATTTATATATTTTACCTGCATCACAAACACGTGATAAAGATGCCTTAACAGATGAAGGTGTTGCTCGTGTAATGGATGAACTTTCGCAGGAATTTGATTACATTATCTGTGATTCACCTGCCGGTATTGAACGTGGTGCTATTTTGGCCATGTACCATGCGGATGAAGCCATCATTGTCACCAATCCTGAGATTTCATCAGTACGTGACTCTGACCGTATCATTGGCATGCTTGACAGTAAAACTAAAAAAGTAGAACAAAACGAAGGTCGCATTCGTAAGCATCTGTGTATTACCCGTTTCAACCCGGAACGTGCCGATAAACAGGAAATGCTGACGATTGACGATATTTCTAAAGATATTTTACGTGTACCGACCTTGGGCGTTATTCCTGAGTGTCCAAGTGTTTTACAGGCATCGAACGAAGGTAAGCCGGTGATTCTTTTTACTGAGGCTGCAGCAGGTCAGGCTTATGATGACCTCGTAGCACGTTTCCTTGGCGAAGAACGTCCTTACCGTCATATCGAGGTAAAACCTAAGGGCTGGTTAGCACGACTATTTGGAGCGTAGACATGGCAGGATTCTGGAGTAAACTTTTTAGTGGCGAGGATAAACCATCAAGCGCACGGACTGCTAAAGACCGTTTGAAGGTTATCGTTGCTTCCGAACAAGGCTTGGGTCGTCGCTTGAGCCAGGACAAAATTGATCAGATGAAGACAGAAATCATGCAAGTGGTCAATCGCTATGTACGTGGTGTCGATGAGCAGCATATTCAAATGTCGGTACGTTCTGAAGCCAATATTGAAATGCTTGAGATGAATATCAATTTACCTGAAGAACGATAATCTGATTTTTGATTGGTCAAGCAAATTGATTCAAGGCAAAATATGAGGCCGGATTAGTAAAGCACGGCTTTACCCGGCCGCAAGACGAGAAGCTAGGCTTCGAGTGGGCTGGTCGTAAATACTGCTTTACCCAGCCGCAAGACGAGAAGCTAAGCTTCGAGTGGGCTGGTCGTAAATACTGCTTTACCCGGCCGCAAGACGAGAAGCTAAGCTTTGAGTGGGCTGGTCGTAAAATACTACTTTGCCCAGCCGCAAGACGAGAAGCTAAGCTTTGAGTGGACTGGATCAGTAAATTAAAGCACGGCTTTTAAGGATTTACTCAATCACAAGACTAGAAACAATGTTTCTAGTAGACAGAGTCAGCTCAAAAGACACTGTCTCTTGCTCATACAAATTTTGCCTTTTTTCATGCCGAAAAAACTACATTAGATCAAGGAAATTGCGATGGCATTATCTCAACCAGCGACCTTTAACGAAGAATGGTCAGATGAACGTGTATTTGCCTACCTGAATCAGCTTCCTCCTGCAGGTGTAAATGCTGACTTTCACGTGCTTTATCATGCTTTCAAGCATATGCGTCCATTTGATTATGAACGCCTGTTGACGAAATTTGTCGCTGATGGCCGTGATGTCAATGCAACCAATCCTGAAGGGCAACGCATTCATGACGTGATTGCCACCTTCCCGCGTCAAAGTGCCGAGTTCTTGGCGGTATTGGCAAAGTTTGCCTGATTTTAGCTACCGTATTAAAAAAGCCTGCAATTGCAGGCTTTTTTATGGTTCAGTATAAAGAAACTTAAACTAGAATCTCGCGTTTACCATTGGCCCCCATGCCACTGACAATACCATTCTCTTCCATCTGGTCAATGATCCGCGCAGCACGGTTATACCCCAGACTAAATTTACGCTGTAGCGAAGATGTTGAAGCCTTACGGGTTTCGAGTACAAATGCTACGCACTGATCATACAGTGCATCTCGATCTGGGCCACCCTCTCCACCCTCTTCAAAACCGCGATTTGATGATTCCTCATCATACGGCGTCAGGATTTCATCGACATAATTGGGCGCACCACGTTCACGCCATGCATCACAAATCCGGTTCACTTCATCATCGGCAATAAAGGCACCATGCACACGCTCAGGCTCAATTTTACCAGGCCCCAGGAAGAGCATATCACCATGACCGAGCAAGTCTTCTGCACCGCCTGCATCCAGAATAGTACGTGAGTCAATTTTTGAGTTGACACGCAGTGCTACACGGGTCGGAATATTGGCTTTGATTAAACCGGTGATCACATCCACCGATGGACGCTGAGTGGCAAGCAGCAAGTGAATACCGGCCGCACGGGATTTTTGTGCCAGACGCGTAATCATTTCTTCAGCTTTTTTACCGACCTGCATGATCATGTCAGCAAATTCATCCGCGACAATCACAATCGAAGGCAACGGCGTTAAACGCGGTGCACGCTCACCCACCACTGAATCGCTGGCCTTCCAGGTTGGATCGATCAGGTCTTCACCATTGGCAATCGCTTCTTCGACCTTGCGGTTATAGTCACTGAGTTTACGAATTTTCAGGAAAGACATCAGTTTATAGCGACGTTCCATTTCATTGACACACCAATTTAATGCGTTGACTGCATCTTTCATATCGGTGACGACTGGCGTCAATAAATGTGGAATATCATTATAGTTGGCCAGTTCCAGCTGCTTTGGATCGATCAGAATCAAACGCAACTGTTCAGGGCTGTATTTGAGCAACATCGATAGAATCATCGAGTTGACTGCCACCGACTTACCTGAACCCGTGGTACCCGCCACCAGCATATGCGGTGCCTTGCCCAAGTCAGCAATTACCGGATTACCGGAAATATCCTTACCCATTGCCATCGAAAGAATGCTGTTCGGATCAGTGAAGGCTGGAATGGTCAGAAGCTCGATCAAACGTACCATTTCACGGCTGCTATTTGGCACTTCAATCCCGATATACGGTTTACCGGGAATCACTTCAACCACACGTACCGATGCCATCGACATCGAGCGTGCCAAATCTCGGGAAATATTAGTGACTTTAGAGGCCTTCACACCCGGCGCCAGATCCAGTTCAAAACGTGTCACCACTGGGCCCGGCTGTGCTTCAACCACCTTGGCTTTGACATTGAATTCCTGCAGCTTGATTTCAAGCAGTTCAGATAAACGCGACAATTGTTCTTCAGTGAAATTCACTTTTTTATTCGGATCGACTTCATCCAGCAGGTCCAGACCCGGAAGAGGCGATAAATCTTTACGGCGCTCAGCCACCTGCATCGCACGTGACATCGGACGGCCTGAAGCATCAGTTAAAGGTGCATCAAAATCAAACTCGTCTTCATCTTGTGGTTTTCCAGCCGTTTCTTGCCAGGCTTCTACAAATTCTTCTTTAGATAAAGCCTCGCGTACTGCGGCATGAGTTGCAGAAGAATCAGATACCGGTTGTGCTATAACTTGATGCTGAATCGGGGCCTGTACAAAAGCAGAAGATTGCGCATAGTTAGAGCTGCGTACCGGTTGGCTTGGTCTTGGCTCATCTTCTTCAATCAGCAAATCACCCAAGTCATCCAGATCGGCTTGCAATGCACTATTTTTGACTGCATGTGCTGTTGCGACAGATGCCAGAACCGGCGCCGCGCTTGTAACTTCTTCGGCAAAGCTCTGGGGGTTTGCAGCAGGCGCAGCATTAAATGGACTATGCACATCTGTCGCCGTTTTCCCTTGTGGAACGGCAGCCAGAAGTTCATCAAAGATTTCATCATCATCCCAGTCCAGCCCAGTATGCGTAGCAGGCGCTGTTCTGGCTTGAACATGTTGAGACGGCACAGCTTGAGAAACCGCCAAGTGTGAGGCTGGAGCACTATGCTGCTCTTCTTCGGCAGCTTTAAGTAATGCATCAATATCCTGTTTATGGCGCTGATCTTCACTGGAATGTAAGGCACGCCATACTTCGCCTGTTGCCACGACGCGGTCTGGCTGTTGCGGCACTTGCGGTGCTTGCTTCAATGTCTCGACTGGCTCAGGAGCCTGCTGTACAGCCTCAGGAATATCGTCATGTAACTGTGGCTGCTGCGATTCTTTATCAGCAAAATCATCAAATAAGCGTTCAGCAACCTGATCACGCACTACCGGATCGATGTCTACCAGTTCATGCTCAGGTGCAGGGGTTACTGCGACCATTTTCTTCGCAGCATTCACTGGCTCTTTTTTAACCACAGGCGCAGTCCGGTCAAAATCGGACATACCTTCAGGGATATTGCGATAGAACAGATCCTGTAAATAAGCCGGTGTTGCTTTGAGACTGCTCCAGGTCTTGTTCCACTTCACCCCAAAGGCCAGTGTAAATAACATCACCCAAAATACCAACAGGAAGAATGCAGCACCATATACCGTCAGCAACTGTTCTAAACTCTGGCCTAATTCATAGCCAATAATACCGCCGGAAGAGTTATCCAGCGTATCGGCAGGCACTTGCCAGAATAAAAACAGCAGTGCTGACGTGGTCAATAACAGGAAGAATTGCGCAGCATAGCGGAATGGCCGGTTCAGGAAGCTACGTGGCCACCAGACCTGAACCGCTTCCATAAACAGATAGACAGGAATCAGCAGGCTTGCCCAACCGAGAAAGCCAAACAAAAGGTCTGCAATCCAGGCACCCGCAACCCCACTGGCATTCGAAACGGTCTGCGTATCACTAGAGATATGCATCCATCCCGGATCAAATGGCGTATAGGTCACTGTTGCAAGAAACAGATAAATCCCAAATGAGACTAAAAATAATGTCATTACTAAGCGCTGTGCATAGGCACTCGACACCGCTGTCATATACTGTCCTGTAACCAATTCTTCATGAATATTCTTTTGCTTCAATGCTTGAAAAAAGCGACGCAATAAAAGGCATATTATGCACCTGTTCTGTGAAAAAAGATGCACTATTGTGCAAGCACACTGTGTACTTATTATATATAGCCCAAATCGATTTCAATGATCAATAATATCGACTTTAATCTCACCCCACTGTTATACAGTTTCACGTATAATTCAATAAATTTCTAAATAAAAAAGGATACAGCTGATGAGCGCACGTCACTCACGACTGATTATTTTAGGTTCTGGCCCCGCAGGCTACAGCGCAGCAGTCTATGCAGCGCGTGCAAACCTAAAACCAACCCTCATTGCCGGTTTGCAACTGGGCGGCCAATTGACCACGACCACGGACGTGGATAACTGGCCCGGTGATCCTGAAGGCTTAACCGGTCCAGCATTGATGGAGCGTATGCAGGCGCATGCAGAGCGCTTTGGCACTGAAATCGTGTATGACCATATCAATGAAGTAGATCTAAACCAGCGCCCTTTCGTATTGAAAGGCGATATGGACGAATTTACCTGTGATGCTTTAATCATCTGTACCGGTGCAACAGCTCAATATTTAGGTCTTGAATCTGAAGCTGCCTTTATGGGTCAAGGCGTCAGCGCTTGCGCCACTTGTGATGGTTTCTTCTACAAAAACCAGAAAGTCATGGTTGTGGGTGGTGGTAACACCGCTGTTGAAGAAGCCTTATACTTATCCAATATCGCTTCGCATGTGACTCTGGTTCATCGCCGTGATTCATTACGTTCTGAAAAAATCTTGCAAGATCATTTATTTGCCAAAGAAAAAGAAGGCAAGATCAGCATTATCTGGAACCATCAGGTCGATGAAGTACTCGGTGATGCGCAATCTGGCGTGACCTCGGTTCGTCTTAAATCAACTCAAGATGACTCTACTCAAAACGTTGATGTGACGGGTATGTTCGTGGCGATCGGTCATAAGCCAAATAGCACCATGTTCGAAGGCCAGTTAGAGCTTCGTGACGGTTATATCCAGGTGCAAAGCGGTACTGCAGGTAATGCAACCCAAACTTCCGTAGCGGGTGTATTTGCAGCAGGTGATATTGCGGACAGCATTTACCGTCAAGCCATTACTTCTGCGGGTTCAGGCTGTATGGCTGCACTCGATGCAGAAAAATATCTTGATGCGATGGGCAAACTAGACTAAGCAGCAAGAATAAAAATGCCGTCCATTATGGGCGGCTTTTTTATTGCTAGAATTAGCTTATGATTTATCTATAGATTTATGTCGGGTCTGCCATGTCTTTACTTCCTCCCTCAGAATACATTTTTCCCAATCCGGTCGAGGTTGATCCTGAAGGTGAAGGACTGATTTGTATTGGTGCTGACCTCTCCCCTTCCACACTTTTTGAAGCCTATACCCATGGCTTATTTCCCTGGTTTTCTGAGGGAGAACCTATTTGCTGGTGGAGTCCGGAACCGCGCTGCATTATTCGGCCCCATGATTATCATCCAAGTAAATCCCTGATCCGCAATATGAAAAAATGGGATTATCAAATCACGGTCAATCATGCTTTTGAAAGGGTGATTCGTTCCTGCTCATTGCCGCGTGCTTATGCAGAAGATACCTGGATCAGTGAAGATATTATCGCAGGATACTGCGACATGTTCGATGCCGGATATGGCTATAGTATTGAGATCTGGGATGAAAATCGCATTGTAGGTGGGCTTTATGGTGTAACGATTGGACAGGGTTGTTTTGGTGAGTCCATGTTTAGTACGCAGACCGATGTTTCTAAAATGGCTTTTTATACTTTAATGCTGATTGGGCAGGAAAATAAGCTGCCCTGGATTGACTGCCAGTTGGTCAATGACCATCTTTTAAGCCTGGGTGCCTGTACACTTTCTCGCCAAGACTATCTTAATTCGTTACAAGATGTTGTAAAACAGCCTGCTATCGATTGGAAAAAGTATCAAGAGGGTGTATTTTCAAGTAAAACAATAGCGCAAAACACGCGACTCAGTGAATGAAAATAACAGAGGGTACTTGTTATGAACTCTTATCAGCCAAAGTCCCTACTGAACGATTTACAGTATTATATTACGCCGCCGCACGATTGCAGCTACTTGCCCAATAAGTCGGCACGTATGGTTTTTCTGGATCCTGCGCATCGCATTGATGTACTGACCCTGTCAGAACTGTCGCGCACCGGTTTCCGGCGCAGTGGCGATTTTGTTTATCGTCCGGAATGTCATCTGTGTCGTCAATGCTTATCTTCACGTGTGCCAGTGGCTGAATTTTCCATGAACAGTTCACAAAAAAAAGCCTGGAAACGCAATCAGGATCTTCGGGTGAAAATTACCAGTCCAGAGCAGGCCGGTGATACGCATTATGCGCTGTATGAACGCTATATCAATGAACGCCACGCAGATGGGGACATGTTCCCCCCGAGTCGCGATCAGTTCGAAAAGTTTTTATTGCAAAGTTGTACGGATAGCTTCTTTTTAGAATTATGGCTGGATGATCGCTTGATCAGTGTTTCCACCTGCGACTTGCTAGATGATGGCATCTCGGCTGTATATACCTTCTTCGATCCAGATGAAAATCGCCGCTCTCTCGGTGCATTTGCAATCTTGAAGCAGATTGAACATGCGCAAAAACTTGGCTTGCAATTCATCTACCTCGGTTATTGGGTGCCACACTCCAACAAGATGAATTATAAATCTCAGTATCTGCCGCTAGAACTCTTGATTGATGGCCAATGGCGACGTTTAAACCGTGCGCTGAGTGAGCTGGAGATTCAGCACCTGGGAAACTCATTGATGACGACCTTACCCAGCGGATGGAATCACCAGATTATTAAATAAGGTCGTCAGTTTCTATTTGAACAGGCTAGCAAAGTCATCCGTACATGCCTTGACCATAATGATGGCATGTTCGCGTGTTCCGTTTGAACCCGGATAATAATTTTTGCGTAAATCAATCTGATGAAAGCCTGACTTCTCATAAAGCTTGATGGCAGCAATATTAGTTTCGCGCACTTCCAGGAAAATCTGCACCGGATTATTTTTCAGCATGGCGACTGAGGCATCCAATAATTGATAACCCAAGCCCTGACCTTGCTGGGCCGGATCAATTGCCATAAGCAGTAAATTGGCTTCATCCAGCACCGGTTGTAAAATACAAAATCCCAGCACCTGCCCTTGCTGCTCGATCACGGTACTTTGATAAGCAGTCACCGCATCTTCAAACTGTTTTAAAGTCCAGGGATGTGATTGAACAGATTTTTCAATCTTTGCAACGGCTGCTACATCCGCTGCTTGCATTAAACGAATCATCTTCGTTCATCTTATATAGAATTAACTTCCGCATTATAGAAACTTCATGCAAAAAATCGAGTAAAAAAAAGAGCAATTTCAATCGCTCTTTAATTTTCAGTCCTATTCAAGTCCGAGTTTGGCTTTCCAGACTGTTAACAGGCCATGTGTATCATGAGCATTTGGATGAAAGCCAGGTTTAAAGTACATTAACATTTCACGACCCATGCCCGTAATTACCCCTTTTGATGGGCTATACGCGTAGGTATATATCGATTTCAGCGATTCCAAATTCAATTGATTGTCCTGCTTGAGTAAACGTGCCAGAAAATAGCTTTGTACAACAGCTAAGGTTGCCATCGAAATGACCAAAGATGAGGTCCGTAGCGCATAGGCTTTTAGGCCTTTGCCAAAAACCCCTTCGAAGACATCATAAGCCACTGCCTTATGTTCATTTTCTTCAATCGCATGCCACATCCACATATTTTTCATGGTTTTATCAGTCATCAGTTCCTGGATATGAGCGTTACTTAACAACTGCGTTGCGATGGTCGCGGTAAAATGTTCCAGTGCTGTGGTTGCAGTCAAATCCACCATTTCTTGGCTAATGCCAACTGGCTTCAGCAGTTTGGCCATGACTTTACGCGTGGTCTGAATCACCTGATCGGTATAATGATCCAGTGTCTCGACATCATGTCCATAGCGCTGTGCGGAGGCATTAAAACCGACATGTTCATGCGTGTGCATAGCTTCTTGACCAATAAAGGCAGAAATTTCTTTTTGCAATTCTGCATTATCTTTGATCGCTGGATGCTGACGCACGGCCCGAACGCTATCGATAAAGAACTTTTCACCTGCCGGAAACAGTGCAGATAAGGCGGTCATAAAATGCGTTAAACCGGCTGATCCATGCATCCAGTATTCCGGGACATGATCAAAATCAAAATTCATACGACGAACAGGAAAGCTTGCACCAGCACGCTCTGAAATTTTTACTTTTACGTTCATTGTAGGCTCCTTTCAAGCACAGCTGCCTGAATCTATTATTCGTTTTATTGAGCCTAGTTTTATTGATTTTTATCGTATAAATAAGTGCAGTTTAGGTCATCGCACTATCAGTTAAGGACACTCATGAGTGATTGTCTGACAAAAATCCAGACAAAAAAAACGCCTCAAAGAGGCGCTTTTTTTACACAATCAGTGATTATGCAGTTACTTTAGCAACTACACCAGCACCCACTGTACGACCACCTTCACGGATCGCAAAACGTAGACCTGGGTCCATTGCGATTGGGTGGATTAGCTCTACTGACATCTCAACGTTGTCACCAGGCATAACCATTTCAACGCCTTCTTTAAGCGCGATCGCACCAGTTACGTCCGTAGTACGGAAGTAGAACTGTGGACGGTAACCGTTAAGGAATGGAGTGTGACGACCACCTTCTTCTTTAGAAAGTACGTATACTTCCGCATCGAATTTAGTGTGTGGCTTGATCGCACCTGGTTTAGTCAATACTTGACCACGTTGTACGTCTTCACGCTTAGTACCACGTAGAAGAACACCACAGTTCTCGCCTGCACGACCTTCGTCAAGCAATTTACGGAACATTTCAACACCAGTAACTGTAGTTACTTGAGTATCACGGATACCAACGATTTCAACTGATTCGCCTACTTTAACAATACCAGTCTCTACACGGCCAGTTACTACTGTACCACGACCAGAGATTGAGAATACATCTTCAATTGGCATAAGGAATGGAAGGTCGATTGCACGCTCTGGCTCTGGAATGTAAGAGTCAAGTGCTTCAACCAGCGCAACAACAGCGTCTTCGCCATACTGACCAGCTTCACCGTTAAGTGCAGCAAGTGCAGAACCGCGGATCACTGGAGTGTCATCGCCCGGGAAGTCATAAGTAGAAAGAAGTTCACGAACTTCCATTTCAACCAGCTCAAGAAGCTCTTCGTCGTCTACAAGGTCGCATTTGTTCAAGAATACAACGATGTAAGGTA
>NZ_VPAU01000022.1:0-49286 GCF_013419095.1 Acinetobacter sp. YH12105 | reverse complement strand
AGTACCAGCGTACGGCCCACAGAATGATGTCACGCTGAAAATGCCGGCCTTTGAATGGGTTCATGTGCAGCTCCATCAGCAAAAGGGGATGATAAGTTTATCACCACCGACTATTTGCAACAGTGCCCATTCATCAACCTACACTTTCACAACAGCTGACTGTATTGCGTAAGGCCAACATGGTTGGCACCCGACGTGAGGGCAAGCAGATTTTCTATCGTCTGAGTGATCCCAAGGTCTTGAGCCTGATGCAAAAGCTGTACGAGCTGTATTGCGCCTAGCCCTCCTCTTAATGCAACCAAAAAGAAATGATCAGAAGCAGCCCGCTAAAAGCAGTAAACAGGTTTAGCCATACAGGATGCTGGGTATAATAACCTTCAATAAATTCCGGCGGTCCCAGTGATGTCCATCCCCCTCGATATTGCAGGATTGAGGCGATATTCACCAACATGCAAAACACAATCACCGCAATCCCCATCCACTGTGCATAGGCTATTTTTTATGCATAACGTTCATGATCGACTAATTACAATAGCCGGTTGGATTTTTCAATCACAAAACCAAATGCAATTAATGTCAGACCATTCCGGTTCCCTGCCAGAGCGGTTCATTCCAAAGCAAACAATACCCGTGGATGATCCAAAGTGGACATATCTCATCCGATCTTATTGTTCAAAAATTTCTTTGACGTCCATCGCCAGGCCTTGAGTAGATTTAAATTCACCCTGGTTATTTTTCCAAGCCATCGACGGTGTGGAGAAAAAGCCGTATTTCCCCATTAGGGCCTGGTTGGCATCAATTTTTGCAGCAATTTCTGCAGGAATCTTTGCCATTTTCTTGAGCTGCTTTTTGCCTTTATTCTTGTTTATATCATTAAAAACTGCTGCTGGATTTTTCGACATTAACAATGTTGCCACCTGACCACGGCTTTCTTCACGGATCACACCGACCTGAATATGACGCAGCTGTACCTTGCCTGATTCGACCCAAGGCCGAGCCGCCTGCCAGAATTTATAGCAATATGGACAATTCGGATCGGAAAAGACATAAACCACTCGTGGTGCATCCGGCTTGCCATCCTGAATCCAGGTCGATTTTTCCAGGGTTTTCCAGACATCATCCAATACCGCTTTTTTCATATGCTTTTCAATCTGCTCATTGGACAGGCTTTTCCCTTGCGCATCAAACAGTTCGCCCTTGATATAATATTTGTCATCGTTGGAGATAAATACTGTATTGGAGTACTGGTCTTCATGCCCCACCCAACCGGTCATTCCTTGCGGTGCCGGAATCTGTTTTACAAACACAAAACCCTGTTTTTCAATATTCTGTTTAATATTCGCCTGCGTGTGCATGCTCATGATCAGGAACATGCCTGCACCCAGTACCCGGTAAATTCTGTTCATACTAAGTCCTTCCGTTTTTTTAAGGTTGATCTGAAATTCTGTTTAAATATTGCTGCAACATGGCCGGACTGAGTTCCCCCATATGCCGCTCGACCAGCTGGCCTTGAGCATTAAAAAACAGCGTCGTTGGCAGGCCAAAACTATTCAGCTGCTGTGGCAGTTCACCATATGGGTCCAGCAGGACATGTTTAAATTGAAACTGATGTTTTCTTAAATAGGCATTTACGGTGGCTACCTCCTCACCCTGATTCAGCATGACAAAATTCACTTGAGGATGCTGCTTGGCTGCTTTGGCCAATACCGGCATTTCGCGATGACACGGCGGACACCAGCTCGCCCACAAATTAATTACCGTGGGCTGGCCAATGAATTGGCTGAGTGGAATCTTATCTGTACCCAGACGTTCCTGTTCTAGTCCAGCAAAGGCTAGATCAGGAAACGCTGCTTCAGTTTTTAGACTGGATTTGAACGCGAGCCCAAGCCCGACCCAGAGTACAAAGATGATCAGCAAGATGGCTTTGAATCGGGTCTGCAACTGTCTGTTGCGAATGACATACCATAAAGTACCTATCAGCACCCCGCCCCATAAATGAAAACCTTTGTCCTGGATTTTCAGTATGTCGATGGGGGCTACAAAATACAGCTCGGCATTGAGTAGAACGAAAACAAGACGCGCACCCAGCATCCCTAGCAGAAAACTGCTCCAGAGCAAATCCTGACTTTGTCCAAGCAGCTGTTTAGACCATGAATACTTTCTGGCTAATCCAAACAGGACGGCAGATAACAGCATCAAGCCAGTGGCAACAATCATGAGTGTCCAGGGCAACATCAAAGGTCCCAGATGCAGCGCATCACTGGAAATCATCATAGTTGCTCCCCTTGTAGTTGCTGCAATGTGCCTAGTAAATGTGCCGCACTAAAGCTTCCGGTCAAGCGCAACTCACGCTGCTCCTGATGCGCTGCATTTAAAAATATAAAGGTGGGTGGACCGAGGATTTGCCATTCTTTTAGCAGCTCATCCTGACTTGGATGATAGTGGGTCAGGTCTAATTTGATACGAACCACATTTTGTAAAGCCGTCTGGACATCACTACGTGGAATCACTTCCTTTTCAATCGGTTGACAGGCCACACACCAGTCCGCATACACATCAATTACCACTGGCTGTGCAGGATGTTTGGCTAAAACCTGTTGCAATTCTGCGGCTGTACTGACCTTCTGCCATTCAAGCCGTGATTCCACATGGGCGACCTGTACCTGACTCCAGACATGATAGAGCTGCATGCCTCCTGCAAAGACCAGTAAACCACTGAGCAGCATCAGGACTATTTTCGATACAGACCGATGCACATGGGGCAGCATCTTGAACAAGAAGTAGCCTGAACAGGTGATCAGTACTACACCCAAAAGGCTCAGGTATAAAATGCCGGGCAATAGGGGGCGGGCAAAATACAAGGCCAGGGCCAGCATGACAAAGCCAAAACTAAACTTCAGGCGATCCATCCAGATGCCAGGTTTGGGTAAAAGATGGGACCCAAATACAGCTGCGATAAATAGTGGCAAGCCCAGCCCAAGGCCTAAGACAAACAGATAGCTGGCACCCAAAATCGGTTGATTAAGCTGAGACACATAGATTAAGGCACCGGCCAACGGTGCACTCATACATGGCCCGACAATCAGTGCCGCGATCATGCCCATGAGACCAGCACCAATCAGCGTGCCACCCTTCTGCTTTTGCTGCCATTGATCCAGCCGCTGTAACATGCCTTGAGGTAAGGACAGCTGAAATACTCCGAACAGATTAAGCGCGAACAAAACAAACAGAATGCTGAAAATACTGATGAATATCGGACTTTGAAACCAGCGCTGAAAACTGTAACCGAGCTGTGCCACAGCAAGTCCTATGACCGCATAGACCAGTGCCATACCCAAAACAAAGACCAGCGCAATCAGTGCAGCACGGTAGCCCCGGTGCTGCTGAACCAGAATTCCCGTTAAAATTGGAATTAAAGGTAAAGAACACGGTAAAAATGCCAGCAGAATGCCAAGCCCGAGAAAAATCAGAGCATTAATCAACAGACCTTGTTTCGACAGCAAACTTAAAAAATACTGGTCATTGTTCCACTGGTCATTCATGCCTGCTGATGAAGTTTGATTTTTAGGGTCTGTAATAAGCTGGTCGTTTTTCTCTGTTAATTCCACCTCAGGCTGCACGACAGGGTCGGAAACTGCAGCGACTTGCACTTTCTCCACCTTTTCTTCAGCCAGTGCTTGATCTGTACTTTGAGTTTGCCCTATAGCTTGGAGCTCATCTTTCTGAGTAGTCAAAATCTTTTCGTTTGCTTCTGGCTGTGTAGTGCTGGCCAGCAGCTTTTGAGGCTTGCTCAAGTTTTGCGCTGGAAATAAACCATCTGCATCAGTTTTTACTGTGGTGCGTTGCACCGGATAACATAAACCGCTTTCTGCACAGCCCTGCCACTGCACCGCAAACTGCTGGTTGGGCTGGACATTCATATTGGTTTTGACTTGCCCATAATGCACCTGAGTCAAACCGAAATTGGGATCATCTTTGTCTTCAGGTTTGGGCAATGCCAACTTGACTGGGGTCTGCTGATGAGACACTTTAAGCTGGTCATGATACAGATAATAACCCTCTGCGATTTTCCAGCTAAGCTCTGCCTGATCCTGACTTGTAGAAACCACCTGAAACTGAAAAGCCTGATCCGGTGGTAAAAAGTCTGCATGTGCAGTTCCCGTCATGATTCCACCGCCGATCACGGCACCCAATATCCACTTCAACATCCAGCTGATCTCCTCCTGTTAGGACTGCATTATTGAAAAACTAAAATTAAGACAACATTAACAGCCCAAATCATTTATAAAATAATGGCAGTTTGATCAGGATGTTCTATGTTTATTGTATTGGTTGAGGATGATCCCTATATCGCACAGAGCATTTGTGCTGCTCTGAACTATCTGAATATTTCAGTGGAGCATGTCAGTCACGCACGTGCTGCAGATTATTTTATCCGGCATAGTGCTGTCGATTTGTGTTTACTGGATTTAGGCCTGCCGGATCAGGATGGCCTGGACTTGCTGCACAGCTGGCGACGCGACCAGATTGATCTCCCGGTACTGGTATTGACGGCACGGCTGCGGACCGATCAGTGTGTTCAGGCCCTGAATGCCGGTGCCGATGACTACCTGACCAAACCCTTTGAGCTGGAGGAACTGATTGCCCGGATTCATGCCCTCACCCGTCGCCACCGCGGCTTTGCCTCGAATACACTGCAATTTGATGACCTGGTTCTGAATCGGGATACCCAGACTGTGACCTACCAAGACCAGGCCGTGAGTTTATCTCGCCGTGAATTCAGCCTGCTGGAAACCCTGATGAGCCACCCCAACCAGATCCTGAAAAATGAACAGCTTATTGACAAGCTCTATGGTTTTCAGGACGCTATCGAGAGCAATGCCCTGAATGTACACATTTATCACCTGAGACAAAAACTACATCCAGACTTGATTCAGACCGTTCGTGGTGTGGGCTATATTTTCAAACCGTTTGAGCATCGTCATGTTTAAGCACAGCTTGAAATGGCGTTTGGCCATGAGTCTTTTGGCCGTGTTTATTGTGCTGTGGAGTGCGGTATTTTCATGGCTGTATATTGACCTGAAACAACGTTTACAAGACACGCTGGATCAACGCCTATCGGCATCTGCGCAAATGGTTGCCCGGCTGATTCAGCAGCTACCGCTGGATAGTCTGGGGGATGCAACCTTATCCAAATTAGCCAAGAATGATGATGCAAACCAGTTAATTGCCTGTGAAGTCTCTCTTTTTAGCTCTGACATCTCGTTAGATAATCAGGTCATTGCCAAAACACGCGGTGCCCCCCAAAATTTAAGCCAGCGACCAGAAGGATTCAGCACCTGGCAGCAGGGTGATACGGAATGGCGCAGTTATGTCCTGCGTCGTGGTGATATTCAGGTGGTGGCGGCAGAACGTATGTTCTTGAGGGATACCTTACTACAGCAGATTCTACAGTCCGTACTGGTTCCCTTGGTCTTCTCACTGCTAATCTGTATTGCCCTGATCATCTTTATTATCCGCAGACAGTTCCGGTCTTTGGATCAGCTCAGTCAATACCTGAACCAGAAAAACCTTAGCTATTCAGAGGCGGCAGATTTTTTAATGCAGCTCAAGCCTGCAAGCATTCCCCAAGAAGTACAGCCTTTTGTCAACAATTCCACGCAGTTGATTCAGAAACTCAATGACAGTCTGCAACAGGAGAAAGCCTTTAGTGCCTATGCTGCACATGAATTACGCAGTCCCCTGACCGCAATTAAAACCCATGTACAACTGGCACAGCTGATCGGTCAGCAGCAGAACCTGCCTGAATCCATTCAGCACAATTTGCAGCAGGCCAATGAGAGTATCCGGCGTTATACACTATTACTCGAGCAGCTTTTATTGCTGACCCAATCAGAAAACAGTCTCCAGGAAATGACTGAGGCCATCTGGCTTCGCCCCACACTTGAGAAAGTTCTTGCAGACTTAGGTACACGCTATCCAGAAATGAACAAAAAAATACAGGTGAAATGGGAAAGTCTAGGCGAAATTCAGCTACCTGAATTTGTGCTGTATACCGTACTGAAAAATCTGCTTGAGAATGCACTGCTGCATGCACAGGCTGAACAGATTTGGATTTCCATGCAGTCTGGTTGCCTGGTGATTGAAGATAATGGCCAGCAACTTACAGCAGAAGATATTCAACATTTAGGACAACGCTTCTGGCGCAAATCTGCTCAGCAGCATGGCCATGGTTTAGGACTGGCATTAACTGCTAACCTGTTAAAACAATATGGCTATCAGCTCTCTTTCAATGCCCGTCGACCCTATGGTGGGCTCAGCATTGAAATAAAGTACGGCGTGTCTAAGCGTGACATGCAAGCTTAGGGATATCCAGCCATACGGCTGTTGGAAAATACCGGGTCAGATACTCCTTTAAATATTGAATGGTATCCATCGCAATCGTTTGATCCTGGTGGTCATCAGCATGGTTAAATGCCACAGCATAAAGCGTGACTTCACGTTGTTTGAGTAGCTCCAGACTCAGTAGAGTATGATTAATACTGCCCAGACGGCCTGAAGTCACCAGAATGACAGGGTAGTGATGCGCTGCAATATAATTGATCGTCAGCATGTCCCGGGTCAGCGGCACCATTAATCCACCCGCTCCTTCAAGCAGAACCCGGTCATAACGCTCGGCCAGTATAGTGGCTGCCTGCTAAATTTTTTCGAAATCGATTGAACGCCGATCCAGTTCAGATGCCAGATGCGGTGAGGCCGGATAGCTAAAGATTTCTGGCATGGTCAGCTTGCCACCTGAGTGCAACTTAATTTAAAAAATAATTGAGGATGTTGTTAAATAAGCTCAAAAAAATAGAAGTGATTACTGGTACGCTTTCACAAGTCCCTTTTTGCTCCGTTCTATATGATAAATCCCGGTCATTGCACTGAATCACTGCTAAAATCTTTTCTTCTATTTGAGTAATGGCCTGCCATACTTAGGCTATTTAGCATACAAAATAAATAAGGAGGCATCATGCCTCTTTGAGCTGTTACTATTTACTTTCTTTTTCCGTTGGCATAAGTCAATCGATTGCTTTTAGACACTATATGGCTGGCAAAATTCCTGTAAATCGAAGGAGTCTTTCAACTGACATAAGCGCTGATACCTTCAGTTAAATCCATGAACTGAGATGCCTCCAGATAATCATTCACTGCTGTAACATGATCCCATCCTGTCCCGGATCACATCACGGGCTGTTTTTAAAACTCCACATAAAACTTTTCAATCAACTGCTGTGTTCTAATCAGCAGATGTTTAAACACATTATCCCGTTCAAATAGCTTCACCTTATAATTTGGCGAGTCTTTAAGTTCTTCCTTGCGCAACAAATGCTTGGAGAACTCGTAATATTCCAGTACATTTTTTATCGTCTCTGGCTTCAAATTCTCCCTCTATGATGCCAGTCAAGGTATTGGCAATATTCCAGATTTTTTGTAGCTGTTGCACCTGGGCATGATTATGACAGTCCAAATCACGAACTCATTAATCCAGTGATTTCGCCTAAAATTTTCAATCATGCCATCGTAAGAAGGTGGCAAAAGACATAGTTTTTCGTGGGATTATGGCGTGAATAATAGTAAGTTTTTGACCCCAAGAAAAAAGTGTAGCAACTTACTACACTTTTTAGATATTCAGAATTTAGGTATTTTCACTTGTATTTTAGACAAGATGTAGCAAGTCCGAACTGCGACATTTTCCCAATGAGCGCCCGCTAATCTCACTAAAAAGATGTACCAGAAATATTCTAGTTATTTGCGAAAAATGTCAGACATGCAAAAAAAAATCATTCACTCGGAATGTTTTTCAATGCGCTGTAGCAATTTGCTACACTTTTTAAATAATTTCTTTACCAAAAATCTCATTCAAACGCTCGCGATTTTCCTGAACAAAAGTCGGATCATTTTTGAGCTTATATTTCATCTCTTTCTTGAAATCATTCATGGATGCACCGGCCACAGCAAAATCCATTTGAAACATAATATCGTTCACAATAACATTCGCCTGAGAATCGGTTAAACAGCCTTCGATCTTAAACCACTTGCTGAACTGCGTATAATTCGGATCATTGGCATAGATATACCAGGAACGTACGGTCATATCAAACTTTGCCCCCAACTCTTTCACGATGGCATTATCATCAAAATCTACATCCAAATAGATTTGAGTCTTTTCGTTAAATTGCGGGAGAGCCGCTTCAGTATCTCCACTCATAATTTTAAACCGCACACCCACAATAGGACGGCCTTTCTTAATAGTGTCATATTCTAGCTGCAAACTGGTTTTAGTATTAATTTCTTCAACAATTTTATCCAGAATATAACGCCTAAAATCTACCCAACGGTCATATTTTTTTTCACCGATGTCAATCAACGCTTTTAAATTCTCTAAGGTGAGTTCAACTTCATAGGTGTCGAGATTCGCATACTTAAATTCATTTTTAACAATATAAGAATATAGACTCATACTTGTGACAGAGTCTAAAGCAAATAAATCTTTCAACTGGTAAGTGGTAAAATTCCCACTGGCCAGACGGGTGAAGTAAGGCAGCACTTCACTGGTAAAGCGAATCTGTAAGGCATTTTTGGCATCATCTTCCCAGCGCAGTTCCCGGATAATCGGTACCACAGAATGGACTTTTTTTACTTTACGCTTGACGTCATCTACAGGCTCTTCAATTACAAAATGAGCAACCCGAGATGAAAGTTCCCTATAAATCCGGTCAATAGCCACATTAATGGAATTCTTCTTATTGAGTCCTAACAATTCCCCCAAATCTTCTTTATGCAGATAGATATAGGTTTTCTCGGTAATTTCACGATCTTGGTTATTTTTTTCACCATAGTTTGCAACCGCCATTGCATAAAGCAGTGCCTTATATTCATTAGAAGACAATTCAATAGGGCGAATTAAGCGGTTACTGGTACTCACCACTCCATTCTGTCGAATATTGCCGATACAATAAGGTAAATATTCTATTTCTTGTTTTTCGTTAAAATCGCTCATAAGTGAAAAATTAAAAGTTATTCCCCCTATTTATACATAAAAGTGGAATAACATTCAACATCTTCACCTTACAGATTCACTTTAAGTGCTTATCCCTTTAAAAGGATGTGCTAAAGATCAAGAGTGGAAAGCATGTCATCATTTTTTTAGATTTAGCCTAATCCTTAACCCAAAGGTGGAAACTTTGAAAAAATTTCCACTTATTAGTGACAAGCTTTCCACTTTTATCAACTGAGAAGAGCTTAAATCGTTTTCTTTGCATTTTTTTGTGGCCAAAAATACCGTTATAAGTGAAAAAATCATTTGGTTTAGCACTTTTCAGTGACAAAGCTTCCACCTTTAGAGAGAATCAAGTACTAAATCGGACTTTTTTTTGCAATTTTTAAAGGGAAAACATAACTTATCCACAAGTATAAAAATAAGCGTGACAAGTCTTCCACCTTTAAAGTCAGATCATGATACTTATCAACAGATTAAAGTTTTGAATTTAAATATTTTTATAACTTAATTTCATGTTTTTTTTTAAACCAGTGACAAGTCTTCCACCATAGTGACAAGTCTTCCACCTTTCAGTGACAGCTCTTCCACCTTTCAGTGACAAGTCTTCCACCTTTCAGTGACAAGTCTTCCACCTTTCAGTGACAAACCTTCCACTTTTCGGTGACAAACCTTCCACCTTTAAAGACGTAAGATATTGTTTTAAAAAGGGAAAAATTGTCCTAATTATAATTACTTAATTATATTAATTAATACTAATTATAATTAGCTAGCTATATTTTATATAAAACTTTAATTTGTTTTCTTTGTTAGCCGATATTGATTCGTACTTTAATATCATTCAAATAAAGTGTAGCAAGTTGCTACAAGTTCCACTATATTAGGATCATTCGAATGGGGTCTGATATGACAAATAAATCGACTAAAATTATTGCTGTAGCAAACCATAAAGGTGGTTGCGGGAAGACCACCACGGTTGTTCATCTGGCTGCAGAGCTAGCAGACTTGGGGCATAAAGTATTGGTGATTGATTTAGATCCACAAGCCAATGCAAGTTTACATATCGGATTAAGACATCCGAGTGAGGTTGAAACCACTTCTGCTGAATTACTGGTAGGTGATTTGAACCTATTGTCTGATGCCTTACAAGAAGAAACCAATTTTAAAAATGTTTCTTTAATTTATGGTTCACTTACTTTAGGTAAAACAGAAGACCAACTTAAAGATGATGCCCCAAGACCCTCTGAAGAGCTCTCTAACAAGTTGGAATTATTAAACGGATTATATGATTTCATCCTGATTGACTGTCCTCCAAGCCTAAAACTTCTGACCAGTAATGCCTTGGCTGCATCTACCCATGTTATGGTGCCGATTGAATCCGGTTCACAATATGGCCTATATGGTGTCACTGACTTAATTAACCATTTAAGTAAAATAAGACGGGTCAATCCCGAATTGAAACTGTTAGGTGCTTTGCTGATTAAACATGATGAACGTCAAAACGTCTGTAAACTGATACGAGATGAAGCTTTAAGCCAGGTCGGCGAATTGTTAAAAACGACCATTCCAATGAGTACGAAAGTCAATCAAGCAGCAATTTTACAACAGCCATTGTTGCGCGTAGATAAAAATTCTAAAGTTCGTAAAGCGTTCCAAGATTTAGCGAAAGAAATCATCAATCGTGTTGAATAAAGGCACTCTGAGAATCCTATGGTAAGTACAAAAGAATTGTTGGCACAACGTCTTCAGCAAAATACTCAAAAGCATCAACAAGCTCAGCAAGAGCATGTCAACGATGTGAAAGAATTACGTCGTAATGTCCAAATTACAGACATTCAACCTAGTCCCAATCAGCCACGAAAAATATTCAATCAGCAAGATATTGAAGATTTAGCAGCCTCGATTGAGGAGATTGGATTATTGCAGCCGATTGCAGTTCGGCGAGTACAGGACAAATATGAGTTAATTGCAGGTGAACGACGCTTGAAAGCGCATCAAATTCTCAATAAAAACACCATTGAAGTGATTGTCATCGATGCATCAGATGAAGAAGTTGCACTGTTAACCTTGGCTGAGAATTTAAAACGGGAAGACTTAACAGATTATGAAATTTATGTCGGTCTGAGTTCTCTGGATGAGAAATTAAAAAAGAACAAGCAAAAGCTGGCAAAATCATTAGGCATGAATCGAGAGGATATGTATAAATATCTATCTTTCGAAAAATTACCGAAAGAACTGATTGCCGATTTAGAACAACAACCGACATTGTTGGCACGCACTGCCGCCACAGCTGTGAAAAAGTTTCTTTCAGATTATGAAGAGAATTACAGTAATGCTAAAAAAGCACTGCTAGAAGCTTGGGCGAAATTACTGAAAAAAGAAGTTGAGCAAACAAAACTGGCCTTATTGGCAGAAAAAATTTTAAAGTCGAAAGAAAACAAAGAGCCAATTAAAACGTCAATCGTGCATAAAATTGAATATGATGGAAAAGTCGCAGGGAATATCAAGTTTGATCACAACATTTTAAAAGTGTCATTAAAAATGAGTGAATTTGATGAGCAAAATTTACAAGAGCTGGAAAATTTGCTGAAAAAAATGCTGAAAAAATAAAATTAAAGCGCTGTAGCAACTTGCTACAGCGCTTTTTTCAATTTAGGTCGGAGAGGATTTCAAGTTACATTAAATAGAGTAATACAACCTAAGGTACCTGGGGGCTCAGTTGTTATATAAAATACTTTTATCTTTGAATCTGAATTTACGCAAGCTGATTCTGATTTCAACGATCCTCAGCGTTTCCTTTTTATTTGTGATTAGCCTGTTTATTCTGAATTATGTGGTTAAACAGCAACTAATTCAGAATTCACTCTCTATAAATGAAAAATACGCAGCCAAGATTGCGATGGGGGTGAATCGTGATGTCAGTAATATGTTGCAGGAGTTGCAGTATAGTGCTCAGCAATTAGGGCAAAACTTTTACAATACGCCACTGCGACAGGCTGAAGTCAAACGGCTCAAAAACCAGTCGAATAACTTTAACAGTGTTTTTATGGTGGGCCAGCAAAATCAGATACTTGCTTATGCACCAGTATCATTAGACCTAAAATTCCACACGCCCTATAATACAGCGGGTATTGTTGGATCACTTAAAAGCAAAAAGGCGTATATTTCGGCACCCTATTGGTCAAGCAAAAAAAATCTGGTTGTGTTGATATCACAGCCTATTTACGATGTGAATCAAAATTATAAGGGCTTTATCAGCGGTACGATTTATCTGCAGAAGAATAATTTAATCAGTGAAATGCTGTTCAATCAATTTGATTTCAAAAAAAGTTATATGTATGTGATTGATCAGCAGAACCGTATTATCTTCCATCCAGATTCGAGTCGGATTGGCGAAAAAATTGTAAATAATACTGGTCTTGACTATATCAATGAAAACAAGAAAGGATCCGTCCGTCTAACGAATAGCTTGGGGATTGATAACCTGGCCGGTTTTGCACATGTTCCCAGTGTGAACTGGATTGTGGTTTCACAGCAACCTACGGATGAACTTCTTAAACAGGCCAATGAATTAATTTTAAAAGTTTCTATTGGCATATTTATCTTTTATCTGTTTATTTTCTTTATCGTCTGGCGGATGTCGCTATTTATTTCTTCGCCGCTGAATCGTTTGGCGAAAATGGCCAGTATGTTAAATCGAAATGATATTCAGGATAAAATCAGTCAGGTTGATCCCTGGTATTTTGAGGTATTCAAGTTTAGGGCCTCGCTACTTTTGAGCTCCAAAACATTTAATAACAAGATCTCAGAATTACGCCAACATATCAATATTGACCCCTTGACTGGCCTTTATAACCGTCGTGGCATGCAATATCTTCTGGATGAATTAATCAGTACGGGTACTCATTTTGCGGTACTCGCTATCGATATTGATTTCTTTAAAAAGATCAACGATAGCTATGGACATGACCGCGGAGATGAGGTTTTAAAGCGATTGGCTTTTTTAATGCAGAAAAATTTCAGAAGTCATGATCTCTGCTGTCGCACTGGTGGGGAAGAGTTTATCGTATTGATGATGACCTCCGATATTCGTGTTGCTTTCAATGCAGCAGCACGTCTCAGAACGAGTATGCAAGTGAGTCAAATTGAAGGAATCAAAGAAGTTACCATTTCCGTGGGTATCGCATTCTGGCCGAGAGATTCAGTAAGCGTCAAACAGGTTTTTAAAATGGCAGATAATAAGCTGTATGAAGCGAAAAATAATGGGCGGAACTGTGTTCGTATGACGCAAAAATTAGCCAAGTAAAATGTCGGCACAAACAGGCTTGATTTTTTAAATCTTTTTCTGCTCAAGCATGTTCAGCACAGTGACCTTGCGGAGTTACATGAGCTTTAATCGAGATCAGCTTCAGTCTGTGCCCGAGCATGCACTGGTAAAATTTGGCATATTGGTCTGTCTGGGGAGCTTTAATGGATAAATAAAGTGAATTAAGCACGACAATTCATGTCCTTTTCCACCTTTTTACTGCTGCATGTTTTAGAATTTTAGGTAAAATCATTTTATTAATGATTTACTTATTTGGAATTCTATAACAATGACCCAGGTGCAACTGCAACAGCTACAAAAACAACTCTGGAATATTGCCAATACTTTGCGCGGCACCATGGGGGCAGATGAATTCCGTGATTACATTCTGGGTTTTATTTTCTTTAAGTATTTGTCGGAAAAGTCGGTTAATTTTGCTAATGAATTGCTGGATGGCGAAGAAGTCAGCTTTCTTGAGCTGGATGAAAGCAATCCTGAGCATGTGCCTTATATCAAAGAAATCAAAAAGAATGCCATTGCTGAAGTCGGTTATGCGCTCACACCAAAACAACTATTCCATACCCTGGCTGAGCGTGGCCGTCAGGGCGAATTCATTCTGGATGATTTAACTGCGACCTTAAAATCGATTGAGCAAAGTACCTTAGGTACCGATTCTGCCGATGACTTTGCCAATCTGTTTGAAGATCTGGATCTGAATTCGACCAAGCTCGGCAACAATGCCAGCGACCGTAATGCACTGGTGGCGAAAGTCCTCAGTCATCTGGATGATATTGATTTTGATATTTCCAATACCGAAGCCGATGTACTGGGGGATGCCTACGAATACCTGATTGGTGAGTTTGCCTCAGGTGCGGGCAAGAAAGCTGGTGAGTTCTATACCCCGCAAACCGTATCGACTTTACTGGCCAAGATTGTCACCCAAGGCAAGGAGCGTTTACGTTCAGTCTATGACCCGACTTGCGGTTCAGGTTCTTTGTTGCTGCGGGTAAAACGTGAAGTCAAAGATGTGGATATGATTTATGGTCAGGAGATGAACCGTACCACTTACAACTTGGCGCGCATGAACATGATTCTGCATGATGTGCATTTTGCCAAGTTCGACATCAAGCAGGAAAACACTTTAACCCGTCCGCAACATTTAGATAAAAAGTTTGATGCGGTGGTGGCGAATCCGCCATTTTCTGCAAAATGGTCTGCCGATCCGTTATTTTTACAAGATGAACGTTTTGCTGCGTATGGCAAACTGGCGCCAAGTTCTAAAGCCGATATGGCTTTTGTACAGCACATGCTGTATCAACTGGATGACAACGGCACTATGGCGGTGGTGTTACCGCATGGCGTCTTGTTCCGTGGTTCGAGCGAGGGCGTGATTCGTCAGTATTTGATTGAACAGTTGAACGTGGTGGATGCGATTATTGGTCTACCCGCCAATATATTCTATGGCACGTCTATTCCGACCTGTATTTTGGTGTTGAAGAAAAACCGTGAGCAGAGCGGCAATATTCTGTTTATTGATGCCAGCAATGATTTTGAAAAGCAGAAGAATCAAAACAAGTTATTGCCTGAGCATTTGGATAAGATTGTTGCGGCATTTGAACAGCGTGAAAATATTGAAAAGTATGCGCATGTGGCGACCTTGCAGGAAGTGAAAGATAACGATTACAACCTGAATATTCCGCGTTATGTGGATACTTTTGAAGCGGAAGCCGAGATTGATTTAGATGCGATTGCCCAACAGCTTCAAGCTTTGGAACACGACAGCCAAAAAACCGATGCCATCATTGCAGATTTTTGCAAAGAGCTAGGCATTGTTTCACCTTTTGCGGAGGTGAAGTAATGGCTGCGCCTAAGTTAAGATTTAAAGAATTTGATGGGGATTGGTCTGCGCAAAAATATAAAGATGTACTTACTATTAAATATGGTAAAGATCATAAATTACTTGAGGATGGAGAAATACCTGTTTACGGCACAGGCGGTGTGATGCGTTATGTCAATCAATACCTATACGATGGTGAAAGTATTCTTATCGGTCGTAAAGGTACAATTGATCAACCAAAATATGTAAATGAAAAATTTTGGACAGTAGATACTCTTTTTTATTCAGAAATTAAGCAGAATATTTATCCTTTATTCATTTATCAACACGCTTTGCAAGTGAACTGGCTTGGATTAAATGAAGCAACTGGTGTGCCTAGTTTAAATACAACCTCGATTAATAATGTTGATATTTATCTCCCATCCAAAGAAGAACAAACCAAAATTGCTTCTTTTCTTTCCGCAGTGGATGAAAAGATTAGCCAACTCACCCAAAAACATGAGCTGCTGAGCCAACACAAACAAGGCATGATGCAAAAGCTGTTTAGTCAGCAAATTCGTTTTAAAGCAGATGATGGGAGTGAGTTTGGGGAGTGGGAGGAAAAAATAATTGGTGAAATTGCTAATATTAAAAGAGGTGCTTCACCTAGACCAATTACAGATGCCAAATGGTTTGATGAAGAATCAAAAGTAGGTTGGGTACGCATTTCAGATGTTTCGAAAAGTAAAAAAATACTCGTAGAAACAGAGCAATATTTATCAAATGAAGGAATTCAAAAAAGCAGATTTATTCCTAAAGGTAATATTATTATGAGTATCTGTGCAACGATTGGTAAACCAATTTATACAGGTTTTGATGTCTGCATTCATGATGGTTTCGTTGTATTCAGTGAACTAAAAGCTTGGCATGAATATACCTATTATTATTTAGAGTACATTGAAAAGAATTGGTATCAGTATGGACAGTCAGGGACTCAAGTTAATCTAAATTCTGACATTGTTTCTAATGAAATTTTTCCATTTCCTTGCCTTGAAGAACAAACCAAAATCGCCAATTTCTTATCTGCCATTGACCAAAAAATTGAAGTTGTGGCACAGCAAATTGAACAAGCGAAACAGTGGAAAAAAGGCTTGTTGCAGCAGATGTTTGTCTAGGGGGAAAGTTATGGCAAATTGGCTAGTAACCGTGAATTATGCTGAGTTTGATTTAGAAGCAGCTTATGATGCTTTGCCGCAGATTTATTGGAAGAATTCAGCCACTAGTGAAGGTAAAGGGTTACAAATCAATGATATTGTTCATGTATATGTGACCCAACCCATCTCAAAGGTGATGTATCAATTCAAAGTTCTGGGGCATGCGGAAAACTCAGAATACCCAGTAGCGCAGAAAGTATTTTGGTCGGATAAAAAGAAAATTGAAAGTTATCTAGGTGGATACTCTATTTTTGAAAAGTTAAACAAAGTGGATAAATCCACTTTGTCTTTTGAATATTTCAGACAGGAAAACTTAATTCCTGATGCTCCTATTCAAGGCCGTCGCACAGATCGAGATAAAGCTTCAAATGATCCAATCCGCATTTTTTTAACTCACATTTTTAATGAGTTTAAAACTGATAGTGTGAATACCGACTATCCCGATGAAGCAGGTTTAGAAAATGAAACCTTTCCTGAAGGAGCTAAGCAAACGGTTTTAGTGAATAAATATGAGCGTAATCCTGAAGCAAGGGCTAAATGTATAGAAATTCATGGAACACGCTGTTATGTCTGTGGCTTAAGCTTTGAACATATGTATGGCTCATTTGCTAAAGATTTCATCCACATACATCATCTTAAGCCTTTGCACACGATTGGCGAAGAGTATGAAGTAGATCCTAAAGAGGATCTTCGACCTGTATGCCCGAACTGTCATGCCATGCTCCATAAAACCGAAAATGGTATTCCAATGACAATTAAGAGATTAAAACTCTTATATAGCGTTTCTTTGAGTAATCCACTTAGACAAACATTTGCAGAATAAATAATTCGAGATTTTTAATGCAGCTTTATCAAACCCAAGCACAGTCATTAGTAGAACTTACAGAAGATCCTTTTCGTTTGGAAAGAGAAATTCAAACCCTGTTTGAAAACAATCTTTACAGTTTTACAGGTCTGGAATTCATCAAGTCTGAATTCACCATTAAAAATAACCGTATTGATACACTGGCTTTCGATCCCGAAAGTCAGGCCTTCGTAATTATCGAATACAAGCGTGAACGCAATTATAGCGTGATTGATCAAGGCGTTTCTTATCTGAATCTGATGCTCGACTATAAGGCAGATTTTATCGTGGAGTACAACGAGAGCCAGAGCAAACAGCTTAAACGTCACGATGTCGACTGGTCACAAAGCCGAATCATCTTTGTTTCACCGAGCTTTACCGACTATCAAAAGCAGTCCACCAACTTTAAAGATTTAGGTATTGAGCTGTGGGAAATCAAACGTTATCAGGGTGGAATTGTTTCTGTCAATCCATTGCAGAAAGCCAAATCAGCGCCTTCAATAAAGCAAGTGCAAAAGGTTGAGTCTGAAGACATTCAAAAGATTGCCAAAGAAATTCAGCAATATGATGAAGCCTATCACTTGGCGGATAAGTCCGATGACATCAAAGAGCTATATGAGCAATTCAGGGACTCAATTCTGGGCTTAACTACCGATTTAGATATCCATCCTAAGAAAATGTATATCGCCTTCCGTAAGGGTAAGCGCAACTATGTCTATATGAGTATTGGGACAAAGCAAATTCGTATATGGTTGAATATGCCTTTTAATCAACTGGATGACCCGAAACAGCTCGCGAAAGATGTGACCAATATTGGACATTGGGGCAATGGCGATTGTGAGGTGATCGTGTCAGATACAGAAAATTTAGAATATATCTTGAGTTTAATTAAACAGACATTGAAGTGAATAATTTAAGATTTTAGAGGGGAAGGAAATGACAGTACAAAGCGAATACCAACTTGAAAACGAACTGATTGGCCAGCTGCAGCAATTAAGTTATGCCTCAGTCACGCTCAAGGACGAACGCCAGCTACTGTCTAACCTGAAAACTCAAATTGAACGCGCTAATGGACTTGCACCACTGTCTGAAACTGAATGGAAACAGGTCATCAGCTTTTTGAATACCGGAACGGTATTTGAACGGGCCAAGAATTTGCGTGATCTGTTCCCGGTCAAATTTGATGACGGTTCAAGTAAGCACATCTTTTTCCTGTCAGATGACCCCAGCAAAAACATCTATCAGGTGACCAATCAAATCACCATTGATCACCGCGACTATAATGGCAGAACCAGCCGTTTTGATGTGACTCTGTTGGTCAATGGTCTGCCACTGGTTCAGATCGAGCTGAAAAAGCGTGGCATGGAAATTGCCGAAGCCTTTAACCAAACCCAACGTTATATCCGTGAAGCGTATTGGGCTGGACAAGGTCTGTTTGGTTTTATCCAGCTGTTTGTGATCAGTAATGGTGCCAATACCCGTTATTATTCTAACGGCACCACAGGCATCGAGTTTGCCTTTCCATGGGCCGATGTCAATAACAAACACATCAATGAAATTGTCGACTTTGCCGAAGCTTTTCTCAATCAGCAGCATCTGACCCAAATGCTGACCCAATACATGGTGCTGCTAGAAACCACGAAAAGCCTGATGGTGCTACGTCCCTATCAGATTTATGCAGTGCAGAAAATCGTGCAGCATGTGCAAAACTCCGATCAGAACGGCTATATCTGGCATACCACCGGTTCAGGCAAAACCCTGACCTCGTTTAAAGCCAGCCAGATCATCATGCAAATGCCGGATGTGGAAAAAGTCCTGTTTGTAGTGGATCGTAATGATCTGGACACGCAAACCTCACGCGAATTTAATGCCTTTAAAGCCGAAAGTGTCGACAGCACCGATAGCACGCATACTCTGGTCAAGCAGCTGGATCAACGCCATGACAAACTGATTGTCACCACCATTCAAAAGCTCAATCGCGCCATCAGCACGGATCGCTATCTGGAATACATCGATTATCTCAAAGACCAGAAAGTGGTGTTTATCTTTGATGAATGTCACCGCAGCCAGTTTGGTGAGACCCATCAGAATATCAAGAAGTTCTTCAGCAATGCGCAGATGTTTGGTTTTACCGGAACGCCGATTTTTGAGGAAAACAGTCAGTCTAAAGCCGGCCTCAAACTCACCACGGATTATCTGTTTAATCAGTGTCTGCACCAGTATGTGATTGTCGATGCGATCCGGGATCGTAACGTGTTGCAGTTCCAGATTGATTACCGGGGTAAATACACGGCCAAGGGCATGCAGCACAACCTCGACTATGACGATGATGTCGAAGGCATTGATACCCGGGAGCTCTACGACAATCCACAGCGCCTGGAAATGATTGCGCGCTATATTGTCGATACGCATCCGACCAAAACTCGCAATGGTGAATTTACCGCGATGTTCTGTGTCAGTTCGGTCGATACCCTGACCCAGTACTATGAAGTGTTTGAAAAGGTTCAGGCCGAGAAACAGCAACAGGATGAAGAGCAGGGCCGACTGTTCAAACCGCTGACGATTGCGACGATTTTCTCCTATGCCGCCAATGAAGCAGTCCCAGTAGATGAGCAAAACGGGCTGATCCATGAAGAAGCAGCCGATATTCCCAGCCAGATCAATCCGTCCAGTCGCGACAAGCTGGACCGTTATATCGCCAAGTACAACCAGCAGTTTAAGACCAACTACAATTCTGGCGACCAGTTCTATGCCTATTACCGCGACATTGCCGATCGGGTCAAAAAGAAACAGATTGATATCCTGCTTGTGGTGAATATGTTTCTGACCGGTTTTGATTCCAAGCCCTTAAATACCCTGTATGTCGACAAGAACCTGAAATACCATGGCCTGATTCAGGCCTTCTCGCGAACCAACCGCGTCTTTAACGACAAAAAACCTTTCGGCAACATCATCTGTTTCCGTAACCTGAAACGCGCCACTGATGAAGCACTGGCATTATTTTCCAATAAAGAAGCGCAAAAAGTGGTACTGGTGCCAAGTTATGAAGAAATTCAGCAGGACTATGAAGTGGCAGTACAGAAGCTACTAAATATTACCCCTGATTATCAAAGTGTCGACGAACTCATCACTGAAGATCAGCAGCTGGCGTTCATTAAAGCCTTTCGAGAAGTGATGCGTTACAACGCCCAGCTGCAAACCTTTATTGAATATGATCAGGACCAGACTGCACTGGATAAACAGCATTTTGCCAACTTTGCGTCCAAGTATGCCGATCTATGTCGTGATGTACGCAAGACCACTAAAAAAGAAAAAGTATCGGTACTGGACGATGTCGATTTTCAGCTGGACTTACTGCACAGTGACCGGATCAATGTTGGTTATATCATCAACCTGCTACAACTGGCTGTGAATAGTGATGATGAAGACAAACGTAAGAAGTATGAAGCTCAGGTCTATGACCTGATTGGCAATGAAATCACCCTGTATGACAAGCAGGCGCTGATCCAGAAGTTTATTGAAGAAAACCTGCCCAAGATGATCAATGGCCAGAGCGTACAAACGGCCTTTGCTCAGTTCTGGGATGCTGAAAAAGAACAGGCCTATCAGTACCTCTGTACAGAAGAAAACCTGAAACCAGAAGCAATGAAGCAAGTTCTGGAACATTACGAGTTCACCAAACGTTTACCACGTAAGGAAGAATTGAAAGACTTGCTGAACTTTAAAGTGAAGCTGTTTGAACGGGAAAATGTGTTGAGTAATCTGCTGGTCAAGACCCGAAAGCTGATTGAAAAGTTTTATGTGGGGTTTTAACAGCAGCCTGTGAAGTGATCCAATAATCTAGAGCTAGAAGAGACTATTCATTTTGAAACTGCTTCAAATGATTTTGGACTTCTCATATCAGGTTACATCTGAAAAACACATATATTTTATATTGCGAATATGCGTATATTCATATATAAAGCTATGATTCATTGATAAGAGTAAAGCTCATGGATCAAATGCCAAAAGTCCAAATTTATCATAATCCAGCCTGTGGTACCTCACGCAATACGCTGGCTTTAATTCGCAATGCGGGAATTGAGCCTGAAGTGATCGAATATCTAGTTACGCCTCCTTCTCGTGATGAGCTGATTCAACTGATTTCTGATGCAGGTTTATCGGTAAGAGATGCGCTCCGTAAAAATGTCGATCCCTATACCGAGCTGAATCTAGATGATGCCGGCTGGAGCGATGAGAAACTGCTTGATGCCATGCTGCAACATCCGATCCTGATCAACCGCCCGTTGGTGGTTACCGAGCTTGGAACCCGATTATGCCGCCCATCGGAAGTGGTACTGGATATTCTGCCTTCGCCACAATTAAAAGCCTTTGCCAAAGAAGACGGTGAAATCATCGTGGATCAACAGGGCAATCGGGTAAAATAAAGTGTCCCCCCTACGAAAAAGCTTCAACTTGATTGGAGCTTTTTTATCTGAAAAACACATGGACGATGATCCATATCATTTACATACTGAATGAAATAGGTTCTTGAAGGATAAAGGAATTGGATCATCAGCAGGCAGTTTCCCCGTATCAGGTTTTGACAGAGAGTACCATTTTTCAAATCTTACACAGGCTACCGACTGGAAACTGTTGCGCAGGTCAATGGTTCAAAAATCTGCCGATGAGTGCATCGACCTGATCTCATCCCCCTAAAACCAGGAGCTTTAAATGGAAAGCATAATCGCGATTTTTGCCTGGCTGAATGATGTGCTGCTTAAAATGACCTGGCTCTCGGAAGGCGTGCGCTGGCTGGTCGAAAATGTCTTCGGTTTATCGGTGGTGACCCGGCTCGGTGGCAGTATTCACTTCTTTATTTATGATGTTTTTAAGATCTTTATTCTGCTCTCAGTCCTGATCTATAGCCTGTCGTATATCCAGAGTAATTTTCCGCCTGAACGCACCCGGCAGATTCTGGGACGCATGACCGGGATCAAAGCCAATATCATGGGGGCCTTGCTCGGCACCATTACCCCATTTTGTTCCTGTTCTTCCATTCCGCTGTTTATCGGTTTTACCCGTGCCGGACTGCCTGTGGGGGTGACCTTTTCCTTTCTGATTTCATCTCCCTTAGTCGATCTGGCTTCGATTATTTTATTGGCCAGTATTTTTAACTGGAAAAAGGCCCTGTTGGCTGCAACTGAAGAAGCAGTGAAAAGCACCGGTGTCAAAGCGGACATTGAGTATGTCACGGATATGATGCAGATTGCCGAAACCGGACTGTTAAGCACACCGGGTCTGATGATTGACAGTAAAATCGTATCGAGTGGTAAAATTCTGGAAGCTCAGGCTATCGCGGAACTGATCGAGAAAAATAAATAACTTCAAAATTAAAGTTGTAGCGAAGAAAACCAGTGGTTCAAGTCGCTGGTTTTTCTATATTGGAAGAAGAGGGAAACTGTTAAATCCAGCGCTTTCTGGCTGTGATATCCTGATCCAGATATAATTTTTCACTTGTACTATTTACTATATATATGGATATGTATATATTTGCATAATAGAAGGGGAGCAGCTATGGACCACGTTCAGTTTTTTAAATGTTTATCTGATGAAACACGTCTCAGTATTGTCCTGCTGATTGCGGAAAATAAAGAGCAATGCGTCTGTGATCTGACCGATAAACTGCAGTTAAGCCAACCAAAAATTTCACGGCATTTGGCCTTGTTGCGGTCTTGCGGTCTGCTCAACGATCGTCGGCAAAGCCAGTGGGTGTACTACAGCCTCAATCCGCAATTACCGGCCTGGTGCTTTGAAATTCTGGACGTACTGAAACGTAGTGACGTTCCGGTTTTATTTGATTCTTCCGCTCTATCGATTCAGAGCCATTGCGAGTAAGTTTTCATGAAATTTTTGTTTTTATGCACGGGGAACAGTTGCCGCAGCATTCTATCTGAAGTGTTGTTCAATAGCCGTGCGCCAGAAGGCTGGGTCGCTTACAGTGCTGGCAGCAAACCTTCCGGTCAGGTGCATCCCTTGACGCTTGAAACCCTGCACAATCTGGGCTTGTCGACTAAAGGCTTATCCAGCAAGACGATTGATGCCTGTGAACAGTATCAGCCAGACGTGGTGATTACCGTCTGTGATGCGGCTGCACAGGAAGCGTGTCCTCTTTATCTTGGCGGAGCGATCAAGGCGCACTGGGGCCTGTCTGATCCGTCACATTTAGAGGTGGATAAAGAAGAAAAAATGCAAGCCTTTATGAACACTGTTGAACATATCAATCGTCGCCTGGATACTTTGTTTAAACTGAACGTAGATGAACTTTCTCGCTCACAATTGATTGCAGCGATTAATCAAATTTCGAATGTTGAGTAAGTCACATGTCTGAAAAACGCATGTCCTTTTTAGATCGCAACCTGACGCTGTGGATTTTTATTGCCATGGCGTTAGGCATCGCAATAGGAAACTTTTTTCCTCAAGCATCGGTTGCTCTGGATCAATTCAGTATTAATTCAGTCAATATTCCAATCGCGATTGGTCTGATTCTGATGATGTATCCACCCCTGGCAAAAGTGGATTATGCGACCTTGCCACAAGTGTTTAAGGATAAAAAAACCCTGACGCTATCTTTAATTCAAAACTGGTTGATTGCTCCGGTACTGATGTTTGCGTTGGCTGTGATTTTTTTGCATAGCTATCTAGAGTATATGACAGGCGTGATCCTGATTGGTTTAGCTCGATGTATCGCCATGGTACTGGTGTGGAATGGTCTGGCCTGTGGTGATAACCAATATGTTGCAGCATTGGTGGCGTTTAACAGTATTTTCCAGATTTTATTCTTCAGTACCTACGCCTGGTTATTCCTGACCTTCCTTCCGCCATATTTTGGTATTGAAGCTCAAGTGATCAATGTTAGCTTCTGGACCATTACCCATGCTGTTCTGATTTATCTTGGAATTCCGTTCTTATTGGGTTTCTTAACGCGCTTAATTTTGGTGAAACAAAAAGGCGTGGAATGGTATCAAACCAGGTTCATTCCAAAAATCAGCCCGCTGAGTTTAATGGCTTTGCTGTTTACGATTTTGGCCATGTTTAGCTTAAAAGGGGGTGATGTTGTGAGTCTTCCACTGGAAGTTTTACGCATCGCGATTCCTTTAATCATTTACTTTGTGGCCATGTTCTTTATTAGCTTCTTTATGAGTAAATGGATGGGCAATGATTATCCAAAAACTGCTGCAATCTCATTTACTGCGGCTGGAAATAATTTTGAATTATCACTTGCAGTCGCCATTGCAACTTTTGGTATTGCTTCGCCGGTTGCTTTTACCACGATTATTGGGCCATTGGTTGAAGTACCTGTGTTAATTGCTTTAGTGAGTGTTTCACTGTGGCTAAGAAAGAAATATTTTAAAGAGGCTTGATATGATGAACCTGCCTAACGTAGATCCAAATCTTATTGAACAACCCACCTTTGAAAAAGTCCAAGCCAAAGAACTAGCTCATCCTCCTCGGATTTTACTGCTCTATGGGTCTAATCGGGAACGTTCTTACAGTCGCCTTGCAGTTCTTGAAGCTGGTCGAATCCTTGAATATTTTGGGGCAGAAGTAAAAATCTTTCATCCTAAAGGGCTTCCTTTACCTGAAGATGCGGATACTGAGCATCCAAAAGTAAAAGAGTTGCATGAACTTTTAGCATGGTCAGAAGGCATGGTGTGGTGTTCACCGGAACGACATGGTTCTATGAGTTCCATCTTTAAATCCCAGATTGACTGGATTCCACTGGCAGGGGGCGCAATTCGTGCCACTCAAGGAAAAACCCTTGCCTTGATGCAAGTCAGTGGGGGATCACAGTCCTTTAACAGTCTGAACCAGATGCGTGTTTTGGGGCGTTGGATGCGGATGATCACGATTCCAAATCAGTCTTCAATTCCAAAAGCATTCCTGGAATTTGAAGAAGATGGACGAATGAAGCCATCAGCATTCTATGACCGGATTGTGGATGTGATGGAAGAACTGTATAAATTTACCTTGCTGACTCGTGGTCAAAGCAAATACCTGACAGATCGTTATTCAGAACGCAAGGAATCGGCTGAAGAGCTTTCCAAACGGGTAAATCAGCGCAGTTTGTAAGACTGAATTTGCTTGATCAGGCTGTCCGGTCAATCAGAGAAATCAGCAGAAACCCGCTGAAAAAGCGGGATGCTGCATCAAGAACGACAGAAAAATGCAAGGGGAAAAGGCTTTGGACATAAAACAGATCGAAACAGATGTGATCATCATCGGTGCTGGACAGGCCGGTTTGTCCACGGCTTATTTCTTAAAGCGCAAGAATATTCCGTTTATCATCCTGGATGATCAGCCTCAGCCTGGAGGTGCCTGGCAGCATGCCTGGGAGTCCTTGCGTCTTTTCTCCCCGAATAGCTGGAGTTCGCTGTCGGGCTGGATGATGCCGGCGACCGAACAGACCTATCCGACCCGCAATGAGGTGATCGATTATTTGACCGCCTATGAGCAGCGCTATCACTTTCCTGTAGTTCGTCCGGTGCATGTGGAGCGCGTGGAAAACAAAGGGACATATTTAGAGGTCTATGCCGGGGAACAATCCTGGAAAGCCAAAGCGGTGGTAAGCGCTACAGGGACATGGAGCCAACCATTTATTCCCGAGTATGCAGGTCGTGAGCATTTTCAGGGTATACAACTTCATTCAGCAGATTATAAAAATGCTGAGTTATTTAAAAACAAGAAAGTCATGATCGTGGGTAGTGGCAACTCCGGTGCGCAAATCCTGGCCGAGGTTTCCCAGGTAGCTGAAACGCTTTGGATCACCCAGACACCGCCGCAATTTCTGGCAGATGATGTTGATGGCCGTGTCCTGTTCTTAAGGGCGACCGAGCGTTTGAAAGCCCAGCAGCAAGGTAGAAAGATCGAGCAGCCCATTGGTGGTCTGGGCGATATTGTCATGATTGATTCAGTCAAAGAGGCACGTGAGCGAGGCATTTTACAGAGCAAGCGTCCATTTTCGGCTTTTACCGAACATGGCGTGATGTGGGAAGATGGCAGCACCGCGCAAGTGGATGCAGTGATCTGGTGTACCGGATTTAAGGCGGCGCTGAATCATCTTAGCAGCCTCGGGATTATCCAGCAGGACCAGACCATCGCAGTGAAGGATGGCCGCTCGGTTCAGCTGCCGAATTTATGGCTGGTCGGTTATGGGGAATGGACCGGTGCTGCTTCGGCGACGCTGGTCGGAGTTTCCCGGACATCCAGGGCAGTGGCCGATGAAATCGCTGCGTTTTTAGATTGAAATGACTTGATCCTGCTTCAAACGAAAAAATTGAGTGAATAGCATCTGCCTGCAACAAGTATCATATCCTATGGTCTGATGCTCGCGATGATCTGGCTACCTTTTAATCAGGTAACTTATGCCCACAATGCGGGCAGAAGAAACTTGTTTTTTTCCTGCTCGAGTTGTTCTTTCTTGCGCTCATGAATAAGCTCTAACAGGATATCCTGCATTTGCTCTGTGCTCAGCCCGACTTCTTTACGTAAAGTTTCAATTTTTTCTTGATCTTCAATCAAGTCAATTTCTGCGTCATCAAGCAGTTCACGAAATCTTAATTCCAGCTTGTGTTTGCGTTGTCTCAGCTCATTGGCCAGAATACCCGCAGGAAGTGCTGCCAGACCTACCCCTAAAATGGTAATTAAAGCCCCCAGAAAGCGGCCTAAGGGGGTGATTGGTGTCACATCGCCATAGCCGACTGTGGTCAGCGTCACCACCGCCCACCACATGGACGCAGGGATGGAGCTAAAGACTTCCGGTTGTGCCTTGTTTTCAACCACATATACCCCAGCCGCCGCAATGATGATCATGATCAGCAGGATAAAAATAACTGCCTGAAATGAGCCTTTTTCGCGCTTGATCACCCACAATAAAATCTGCAGGGAGACAAAATAACGGGTTAATTTGAGTAATCTGAATAATCGAAGGATTCGCAGGTAGCGTAAATCCAGATGTACAAAGAAATTAATATTTCCCAACCTTGGCAAGGTCACCGAGATTCATTACATCAAGTGATAATAATTATAAGCATATGATTTAAAAGGTAGTATATGAGTCTTTATGAATTAAAGTTTTGATCAATTTAGATCATTTAATGTTGTTTTGGTCACTTTTTTTAGATTTTTTATTTTATAAAAGTCACCTAGATTTTGGTTTCAATAAATTTAATTTAAAATAAAAATTTACCATATGGTAAAAATTTATATATCATCAAGTTGAACTGTACCAAGATTGTCGGAGAGGCACTGTTGCAAATAGAGATTTGAGTCGATGATGTTCCCTTTAAAAAGTGCTTAGAGACCGGAAACCCTGTTGATTAGACACACTTCACCCTGAGGCTGACCATAATAGAATGACGATGGTTGTCCTTTACGTAGTGCACGCATGACTTCAATACTTTTAAAAGTTTTACCATTCACTACTTTTGTTAATTTCTTCATTAATCCAGTTTAAAAAATGGTTCACTTTGAGAATGTTCTCATGGGTACGTGGATAAACTAAGTGGTGTGCGGATATGGGCACGGATAAGTCATCAGGGAAGACTTTGACAAGTTTTCCTGACTCTAAATAATTTTGGGTAAGTAAATTGCTTTCAAGGACGAATCCGAGTCCATGTGTGGCTGCTTCAAGTGACATGTAAGAGCGATCAAAACTAAAAGTATAAGGAAATTCAGGAACACTTAATCCTTGGTGAGCAAACCATTGGGGCCATGTCACGAGAGTAGACTTTGATAAAATTAATTCTTTTTTTAATAAATCTTTAGGCTTAGTTACTGGACTACGTTCAAGTAGTTTAGGGGAGGCAAGAACTTCTAGTTTTTCACTTCGAACGGTTCTAATTTCGACACCTGTCCAATTGGGAATACCATGACGAATATCAATATCAATTTTATCACGCGTAAAATGAAGGTTTTCATAAGAGCAAGATAAATTCACCTGAATAAGAGGATATTGTTCTTTAAATGATTCCAATCTTGGCAATAGCCACAGAAGTCCAAAGCTAGGAGAAGAATGGATATATAAGCTATCTTTTGGGCTTTTATCTGATGCTTGTTCAGTTGCTAACATCAAATTATGCAGGATAGTCGTTACATCTTGATAATAACGCTCACCTGAAGGCGTTAAAGTAACTCCTCGTGCGCCTCTTATAAATAAACTTTGACCAATCATTTCTTCTAATTTTGCTATTTGATGACTGACAGCAGATGGTGTGAGACTTAAAACCTCTGCTGCTTTTGCCACATTTCCTAATCGAGCAGTTTGTTCAAAAGCTTGTAAGGTTTTAATTGCAGGCACCTGATTGTAATTTTTTTCACTACTCATGCTATAAAAATCCATTTTTATTTTAAATCACTACCTAAAATATCACAGACATGAATTTTATTCATGTCTAGTTGAGTTTAACCTTATTGCTGCGACTTATAAAAACAGCGAGACTAATTAGGAAGAAAATAAATGAATGAGGAAGAACGACAAATGTTATTACAAGGAAAAGTAGCGTTAATCACAGGTGCTGCATCTGAGTGTGGTATCGGGCGTGCAACAGCAGAAATCTTTGCGCAACACGGTGCAAAAGTCATTATTGTAGATTTAGATCTTGTCCAAAGTCAGAATGCAGCAAAAGCACTAGGTGAAGGGCATTTGGGTCTTGCTGCAAATGTAGCCAATGAAGAGCAGGCACATGCAGCTGTTCAGCAAGCACTTCAGCAATATGGAAAGATAGATATTTTGGTCAATAATGCAGGTATTACCCAACCTGTAAAAACACTTGATATTAAACGTAATGATTACGATCGAATTTTAGATGTTAGCCTACGTGGCACACTCATTATGTCGCAAGCCGTGATTCCATCTATGAAAGAAAATGGTAGTGGAAGTATTGTTTGCTTATCTTCAGTTTCAGCACAACGTGGCGGTGGTATTTTTGGTGGCCCTCATTACAGTGCTGCTAAAGCTGGGGTTCTAGGGTTGGCAAAAGCAATGGCACGTGAATTTGGTGCAGATAACATTCGTGTGAACTCACTTACGCCAGGTCTTATACATACCGATATTACTGGCGGACTGATGAATGATGACCGACGTCATGACATTCTGGCTGGAATTCCACTTGGGCGTTTAGGCAAAGCCCAAGATGTTGCAAATGCTGCACTCTTTTTAGCCAGTGATTTATCTACTTATCTAACGGGTATAACGTTAGATGTAAATGGCGGCATGCTTATTCACTAAAGTTCAGTGTTAAACATTTAAAATAACATCATGGTCACGAGAGGATATTGTGGCCAAGTGTAAAGGGACTCGCATGATGGATACTGTACTTTCATCTAATACGGATGCTATTCGTAAATCAGCATATCGGAAAATTGCATTTCGGCTGATGCCATTTTTAATGCTTTGTTATTTTTGTGCCTACCTAGATCGCGTAAATGTTGGCTTTGCCAAACTTCAAATGATGAGTGATTTACAGTTTAGTGAAGCTGTATACGGCCTCGGTGCAGGTATTTTCTTTATTGGATATTTCTTATGTGAAGTACCCAGCAATATTGTATTACACAAAGTAGGCGCCAGACGATGGATTGCTCGCATCATGATTACATGGGGTATTTTGTCAGGCTGTTTTGCATTTGTTGAAACAGAGTGGCAATTCTATACCTTACGCTTCTTACTTGGTGTTGCTGAAGCTGGATTAGCGCCAGGTCTATTACTTTATCTTACATATTGGTTCCCCTCTTATCGTCGGGCCCGTATGACTGTGCTTTGGTTTATTGCGATTCCAATTTCAGGAATGATCGGTGGGCCTCTATCTGGCTTAATCATGGACCAAATGAACAATGTGCAAGGGTGGCATGGTTGGCAATGGATGTTTGTACTTGAAGCTATACCTACAGTGGTTGTTGGTTTGTTAGTCCTCGCAGTTCTTAAAGATTCTGTTCAAGATGCACATTGGTTAACAAGTGCTGAAAAGAATTTAGTTCAACAAGAAATTTCACAAGATAATCAGCAGAAAGAAGGGCATAGCAGTATTAAAGACTTCATTAGTGATAAACGCTTGTGGTTACTTGCTGGAATCTACTTTTGTGTCGTAATGGGACAATATGCAATTACTTTCTGGTTGCCGACATTAATTCGTAACTCGGGTATTAGTGACAACTGGCATATTGGCTTGTTGACCAGCCTGCCTTATATGTGTGCCATAGTTGTAATGCTGTTAGCAGGCCGTAGCGGAGATCACTTTAGAGAGCGTCGCTGGCATTTAATTATTCCTATGTGTGCTGGTGCAATTGCACTGACCTTCGCAACATTGTTTGCCTCAAATCTAACCCTATCGCTGATTTGTTTATGTATTGCGGCATCGGGTGTACTCACTGCATCTTCTTTGTTTTGGATGTTGCCAACCAACTTTTTAGGTGGTGTTTCAGCCGCTGCTGGTATTGCTGGAATCAATAGTTTTGCCAATCTCGCTGGATTTTGTTCTCCATTTCTCATCGGCTGGATTACGACTAATACAGGTTCTAATGCCATAGGTATGTTCTTAATCACAGCAGTTTTACTTGTCGGTGCCACACTGGTAACGCGCGTTCCAGCAAAACTTGTTAATCGTTAATAAGAGAAGTTAATCATGTCAAATATTAATAAAGAAGCTCGTATTGCTGAACTACAGCAACGTGCCTATAACATTCGTCAACATGCGTTACGTATGGGACAAGTACAGGGCCAAGGTTATGTTGGGCAGGCCTTAGGTGCAGCTGATCTACTTGCAGTTTCTTATTTTCATGCAATGAAATATCAGCCTGAGAATCCTGAGTGGGAAGGACGAGATCGCTTTTATCTTTCAATAGGTCATTATGCAATTGCTTTATATGCAGCTTTGATCGAAGCAAAAGTTATTCCACTTCAAGAACTAGAAACTTATGGTTCTGATGACAGTCGTTTACCTATGTCAGGCATGGCAACGTATACCCCTGGTATGGAAATCACAGGTGGTTCATTGGGTCATGGTTTAGGCATTGCGGTAGGTGCTTGCCTCGGATTAAAGCAAAAGAAATCAGAATCTTTTGTTTATAACTTCCTATCAGACGGTGAGCTGAATGAGGGCTCGACATGGGAAGCTGTCATGTCAGCTTCACATTGGAAATTAGATAATCTCATCGCAATTATTGATGTGAATAATCAGCAAGCCGATGGGCATTCAAGTGAAATTCTAGCTTTTGAACCGATTGTAGATCGTTGGCAGTCTTTTGGTTGGTATACCCAACGCGTAGATGGCAACAATATGGAAGCTTTACTTGATGCTTTCGATCAAGCGAAAAGTCACGAAGGAACATGCCCAAGGGTCATTATTTGCGATACCAAAATGGGTAAAGGTGTTTCATTTTTAGAAAGCCGTGAAAAAACACATTTTATTCGCGTGGATGAACGTGAATGGGATGAAGCTTTAAATATATTAACCCATTACGGCAAATAAGGAGTCTAGATCCATGAGCCAATTAGCGAACTCTCCTAAGAAAAAATTAAAAACGTCTGCCATGATTGCTTCTATTGCTGCAGAAGGGCAACCAACCAAGTCTGCACCATTTGGACATGCTTTAAATGCACTAGCGAAAGAGCGTGATGATATTGTTGGATTATCAGCAGATCTATCCAAATATACAGATTTACATATTTTCGCGAATCAAAATCCAGACAAGTTCTTTCAAATGGGAATGGCCGAACAACTCTTGATGAGCGCTGCTGCTGGATTAGCTCGAGAAGGTTTCGTTCCTTTTGCCACGACTTATGCTGTTTTTGCTTCACGCCGAGCTTACGATTTTATCTGTATGGCGATTGCCGAAGATAATCTAAATGTGAAAATTGTAGCAGCCCTTCCTGGTTTAACTACAGGATATGGACCAAGTCACCAAGCAACAGAAGACATTGCCATTTTCCGTGGAATGCCAAATCTAATGATCATTGATCCATGTGATGCCTTGGAAATTGAACAGGCTATTCCGCAGATTGCTGCTCATCAAGGTCCTGTTTATATGCGCTTGTTGCGTGGTCAAGTTCCATTGGTACTGGATAAATATAACTACCAATTTAAATTGGGTAAGGCCCAAGTCATTAAGCCTGGTAAAGACCTATTGATTATTTCTACCGGATTACTGACCATGCGTGCGCTTGAGGCAGCGGAAGAGCTAGAAAAAGAAGGGGTAGAGGTTTCTGTATTACATGTACCTACGATTAAACCATTAGATGAACAGACCATTTTAGACGAAGTAGCTAAAGGAGGTCGTCCAGTTTTAACTGCTGAGAATCATTCTGTGGTTGGAGGCTTAGGTGAAGCAGTTGGAACCTTGCTATTAAGAAATGGGCAACATCCACGTTTTGATATGATTGGTTTACCTGATGCATTTTTAGATGCAGGCGCATTACCAACACTACATGATCGTTATGGTATTTCTACAGAAGCCGTTAAAGCAAAAATTAAAAATCACTTAACCTAAGAGAGTCCAACTCTGTTAGTGAATTGAGCATGGTGTATGACAGGAGTCCCGCCATGCTGCAATTTTATCACACCACTTTTAATCCAATTTAATCATTCAAAATAGCTTATTCAATTAGCTGTTTAGGGAAACTTATATTCAAAATTTGCAGGGATTGTGCAATGAAAAAAAGTAATTTTTTATGTCTTATTAGTGTACTTATTGGAACAAATACAGCTTGTTTTGCTGAGAACTTATTTGATGTAAATCGGACAAATTTAACAGGGGATTGGGATGGCAAACGAACAGCTTTAGCAGATAAAGGAATCAAATTTGATGCTAGTTCCAATCTCGATATTGCTTATTTAGCAGATGGTGGATATGCCCCACGACAAGACCCAACATATGTTAGCCAGTTTTCACTCGGTTCAACTTTAGATTTAGAAAAATTGATAAATGTAGACGGGGTGAGTGTCAGAGTATTAATTATGGCAAGACAAGGGCAAAGTGTATCAGTAGAGCAGATTTCCGATCCGCAAGCACCGCAATTGGCCAATGTACAGGCAAATTATGGTCGGGGTAATTCGGGTACAAGGCTTGCAGAACTGTCGATTGAAAAGAATTTCAGTAACGCAGTTACCAGTATTCGAGTTGGGCGTTTTGCCATGGGAACCTATTTCAATGTGATGTCTTGTGACTTTCAAAATAATTCTTTTTGTGGTGCACAAATGGGGAAATGGCAAGGCAATAAATGGATTAATGCACCTGTAAGCCAGTGGGCAGTAATGTCTAAATATAGTTTTAATCCTGAAGCTTTTATTCAATTTGGTGTATTCGAATATAACCCAAAAAACTTGGAAGAAAACGAAGGATGGAATCTAGATACAAAAGATGCAGACGGTTTTAATATTCCTGTCGAGTTGGTATGGCAGCCTAAAAACGCAGTTAATGACTTGCCTGGAATATATCGTATAGGAGCATTTTATAATACTTCTGATGAGGCCGATAATCAAAAGGACATCGTAACAGGAGAGTCTGAAGATAATACATATGGAGTATGGGGAGGAGTAGAACAGCAGTTATCGTCTAGGAATTTACCAAATCAAGGATTATATGGATTCATGAACTTCAGTTTCCATAATAAAACTACGAATAAAATTGGAAATATGCAACAAGTTGGTTTGAAATATATTGGTCTTTTAGATACCCATGCAAATGATATTTTTGGATTAGCAATAAACAGAATAAGTGTTAGCGACCGATTCCGTGCAAACTATTCAAATATTAATGAAGATGCTGAATATAATTTCGAAATTAATTACTCCTACTTCCCTGTTAAATGGTTAATGCTACGACCAAATATGCAGTACATCATCCATCCAGGTGCAACCAATTATATAAATAACGCTTTAGTACTAGGCTTCAGTTCGAAAATTATTTTTTAAAAATTAATGAATTGTTATTTCAGCTTTTGAAATACGAACTTTTCCTTTACTAGCTAAAAAAATATTTAGCGCCAAACTACGAATATCTTTAATAAGATTATGAATATATTACGAAATAAATGGGTATATAAATGATTAAGCCTATCCAGAAAATACTTATTGCTAATCGTGGCGAGATCGCGATTCGAGTCATGCGTGCTGCCTCAGAAATGGGCATCCGTACAGTTGCAATTTATGCAGAAGAAGATAAATTTGCCCTGCATCGCTTTAAATCGGATGAAGCTTATCAGGTAGGGGCAGGGAAAAAACCAATCGCTGCCTATCTGGATATTGAAGATATTATCCGTATTGCAGTTGAGGCAGGGGTAGATGCTATCCACCCAGGTTATGGCTTCCTGTCTGAAAACCCTGAGTTTGCAGAGGCTTGTAGCCAAGCTGGCATTCGCTTTATCGGTCCAAAACCAGAAGTAATGCGTCAGTTAGGCAATAAAGTGATGGCCCGTAAGGTTGCAATGGTTGCATGTGTGCCAGTTATTCCTGCTACAGCAGCACTACCTGAATGCATTGAAGACTGTCAGTTACTGGCAGCTGAGGTAGGCTATCCACTCATGCTCAAAGCGAGCTGGGGCGGTGGAGGTCGTGGCATGCGCGTGGTTGAACATGAGAAGGAACTCGAAGATGCAATTACTGTTGCACGTCGTGAAGCCAAATCTGCGTTTGGCAATGACGAAGTTTATCTAGAGAAACTGATTCGCCATGCCCGTCATGTAGAAGTGCAGATATTAGGTGATACCCATAGCAATATTGTGCATCTATTTGAACGAGATTGCACTGTCCAACGACGTAATCAGAAGGTGGTTGAGCGTGCGCCTGCACCTTATTTGTCCGAAGCCCAACGTAATAAAATATGTGAGGCCGCTTTAAGATTGGCTCGCGCAGTAAATTATACTCACGCCGGTACGGTCGAGTTCTTAATGGATGCTGAAACAGAAAACTTCTATTTTATTGAAGTTAACCCGCGTATTCAGGTGGAGCATACAGTCACAGAAGAAATTACTGGCATTGATATTGTTAAAGCACAAATTCGGGTGACTGAAGGTGCCGCGATTGGAGATGGTAGCAGTTTTATTCCACCCCAGGAGCAAATTAAACTGTTAGGCCATGCATTACAATGCCGTCTCACCACCGAAGACCCTAAAAATGGCTTTATGCCGGACTATGGACGTTTGACCGCATTTCGTAGCGCAACTGGTTTTGGGGTACGGGTAGACAGTGGTACTGCCTATACTGGTGCAGTCATTACGCCTTATTATGATTCATTACTGGCTAAGGTAACGGTTCGTGGTGCAAGTGCGGATGAAGCTAATGCCCGTATGCTACGAGCATTACAAGAGTTTCGTATTCGTGGTGTTTCAAATAATTTGGCATTTCTAGAAAATGTGGTGACACATCCTCTATTTACACAAGGTACCTGTACTACCCGATTTATTGATACCACTCCTGAATTATTTAACCTTAAACCTAAGCAGGACCGTGCGACAAAGTTATTAGAGTTTTTAGGTGACATTACCGTCAATGGGCAACCTGAACTTAAAGGACGTCCGCTTCCTGAGACAGTTCCAGCTCCAGCACAGTTACCAATATTTAACTTGAATCAGAATATTCCAAGCGGAACCCGAGACCAGTTTAAATTACTGGGTGCAGAAGGGTTCTCAAATTGGATGCTAGATCAAAAGCGTGTATTGGTTACTGATACCACTATGCGTGATGCCCACCAGTCCTTATTTGCAACACGAATGCGGACCGCAGATATGTTGGCTATTGCACCTTATTACTCCCAGATGGCCAGTGAGCTATTTTCACTAGAGTGCTGGGGGGGCGCAACCTTTGATGTGTCGATGCGTTTTTTAAAAGAAGATCCGTGGGAACGTTTAGCTAGACTTCGTGAAGCAGTGCCGAACATTTTATTTCAAATGTTGCTTCGCTCATCTAATGCCGTGGGTTATACCAACTATCCAGATAATGTGGTTCACCACTTTATTGCACAGGCAGCACAAGGTGGAATCGATTTATTTCGTGTATTCGATTCGCTAAATGCAGTTGATAACATGCGGGTTGCTATTGATGCGGTTCGAGAGTCGGGCATGTTGTGTGAAACAGCAATCTGTTATACCAGCGATATCTTTGACAATAACCGCAGATATAACCTCAACTACTATGTTGATATGGCAAAGCAGCTACAAAAGGCAGGAGCCAATATCCTGGCTATTAAAGATATGGCGGGGATATGCAAACCAGCCGCAGCACGTGAGCTGGTCAAAGCATTGAAAGAAGAAACCGGACTGCCAGTTCATTTTCATACCCATGACACCAGTGGTATTGCAGCAGCCAGTATTTTGTCAGCAATTGAGGCAGGCGTAGATGCTGTTGATACTGCCATGGATGCCATGAGCGGTCTCACTTCACAACCAAGCATGGGCTCTGTGGTTGCGGCCTTACAAAATACAGATCGGGACACAGGACTTAACCCTAACAACCTGCAACAGCTTTCGACATACTGGGAAGGTGTGCGCCATATCTATAAGCCGTTTGAGGCGGATATGCGTGCTGGTACAGCTGATGTCTATCATCATGAAATGCCGGGTGGACAATATACTAACTTGCGTGAACAAGCTCGTTCAATGGGTATTGAAGAGCGCTGGACGGAAGTATCTGATGCCTATGCACAAGTTAACTTATTGTTCGGTGACATTGTTAAAGTCACTCCAACCTCTAAAGTGGTGGGTGATATGGCCTTATATATGGTATCGAACAATCTTAGTCCACAAGATATTGAAGATTCTGAACTTGAAATTGATTTCCCTGAGTCGGTGGTTTCCCTGTTTAAGGGGGAGCTAGGCATACCAGTACATGGTTTTCCAGAAAAGTTACAGAACAAGGTATTAAAAGGTGCAGCCCCGTTAAATGACCGTCTTGGTGCAGTTATGCCACCAGCCGATCTGGCGGGTAAAAAAGCAATGCTTGAGAATATGTTTGGGAAACTAGTCACTGAACAAGAATTGGCGTCATACCTGATGTATCCAAAAGTCTTTACCGACTTTATGCAGCACGAAATGAAATATGGCACGGTCTCAAGTATTCCATCTTCAGCGTTCTTTTATGGTCTAAAAGAGCAAAGTCCAGTCGAAATCGAACTTGAACGCGGTAAAGTACTCGAAATAAAACTGTTGGGCCGCTCAGAAGCCAAGGATGGAGTGATTGATCTGTTTGTAGAGCTGAACGGCCAGTTACGTCTGGTTCAGATTAAACAGGCAAGCCAAAAAGAATCGACGGCTCATTCAAAGGCAGACCCGAAGAATACAAAACATATCGGTGCTTCGATGCCGGGCATGATTAGTACAGTACCTGTAAAACTTGGTCAGTCTGTCAGGAAAGGTGAAACCTTATTTACCATTGAAGCAATGAAAATGGAGATTGTGATTAAAGCTGATCAGGACTGTGTGGTTCAGGAAGTTTTAATGGGTGTGGGTAATCAGGTTAAAAATATGGATTTAGTTTTAATATTAAATTAAAAGATTTAGTTATAATTTTGGCACTGTTGCAAATAGAGATTTGAGTCGATGATGTTCCCTTAAAAAGTTCTTAGAGATCGAAAAATCTGTTGATTAGATGTATTAATTCAGACTTGATCGGACATAGCTCTTGAAAAATAGGAAGTTACCCATTTTGATGTGTGCTGAAAAAACAGGACACTTCGACTTGGGAGATTCTATGCAGCCAATTTAAAAAAGTCCTCTGCTGTTTGATTTGGTGTTTTAAAATCCAGTCCTTTCTGAACTCTCTGCTGATTATAAAATAGCTCTATGTATTTTGTAATATCTGCTTTAGCTTCCTCTCTTGTTTGATAGTTGCGATGATGAACCAATTCATTTTTTAATATTCCCCAAAAGCTCTCAATCGGTGCATTATCGTAACAATCACCGCGTTTAGTCATTGAACCCTGAAATCCATATTTTTCAAGTATATTCCGATATTCATGACTGCAATATTGACTACCCCTATCTGAATGAACGATCAAGCCTTCAGTTGGCTCATGATTGCCAATAGCCATACTCAGTGCATTACAAACAAGCTGTGACGTCATACGCTCATTTAAGCTATAGCCAACGATTTGTTGGCACTGTTGCAAATAGGCTGACATGATAAGCTAAATATCTTAGATTGGTGTAAAAATAAAGTTAGTAAATAAATTATATAAATCAAATACTTTTTTATTAAATATAAAATTTATTTGATTTAATTTTGTTAATTTTGGGACTGTGTTATTCTACTATTGTGACGCTAAAAATAACTTACCTGTGCAGAAAAAAATGATGACACCATTGCTCATTGATGCATTAACAATTTCTGAAGGCAGGTTTGAAAAACCATGCCCAGTTTTAGTTTTGAAAATGATGTTACTCAATGAGGAAATGAGCCGGGAGTTTTCAGAAAAAATTAAAAATCAAGCATTACTACTGCTCGCGATATATCGTAAGTTACTGCTTGCTGTCGATAGGGACTTATGTAAGGTAAAAACTCTAAAGGATAGTGTGAAAAGAAGACACTGGGCTAAAGTGGATAAAGCACAGGACAAGATGGTGGTTGCAGGCCAACTTCGACTAAAGAGTTTAGATCCAGAAGAAATGATTTTATTTTTAAATACACAGCATTTTTTGAAAAAGCTGCCGATTTCCTTTGTTCAAGAATTGGTTAATTGGGCATCACCGGTGGTGAGTGGTAATTTTTTAATCGAAAATGTTTTAGCTGGTTATATCGCCCAGAAGCTTTTGCCATTAGAAAGAATTAAAGTGAAAGAGCTGGGCAAGTCTGTGCAACCATATTTTCATTTAGCTAACTTTTCTGTATTTTTACCTCGACTGGAGGAACTTTATCAAAAATATCAGCAGCAAATTGTTCGTGTGGCACCAATGGCAGAAGTTGCTTTGGCTTTAACAGACTTGAAGAAGGCAAGAGTCTATCGTATTCGGAGTAGTTCATGAAAAGTTATTTCAAGAAGCTCCTAGAATGTATTAATCAGAATGAAAATATAGAAGAAAAAGAACTGATCCAAGCATTATTTTTGTTGCGTGCACACTATAGCTTAGCCGGTATCGTTGTCATTTGTCAGCGAATCTTCACATTGATTGGGGATGATGAATTACCAGAATTTCGTGATGAGCTTAATACGTTAAAGATCATTAGTAGATTGCAGGATTCTAAGAAATATGCACATTTTTTCTCAGAAACAATAGATAGAAACAGACATACACCCACGCCATTACGTCCATACACTGGAGACAGTGGAATTTGTGATTTGCTATTGATTCAAGCAGGAGAAAATCATAATAATGAGAGTTTTGATACTGTAATTATTTGGTTTTTAGAGCAAATTTTTCATTTTCAAGACAAGGTACATGCTCTTGAGCTTTATAGTAGTTATTTAAAGGGTGATGGAAGCATAAAGCTGAAAGACCAAAAAGGATCTCGTGTGTACAATGCCTTTTTAGCGATTAGGCTATTAGGTGATGCTGGTAATACACAGATTTTAGAAGATGTAAAAGCTTCACTGCTTCAAAATTCACCGAAGCAACTGATTCAGTTAATGTCTGTTCATAATAATGATGAACAATTAAATAAAATTTATTATGCATTAAAGCTATTTTTATCACAAATCTGGCGAAATAATCGGCTAAAAAATAACAAAAAACGTCGAGAGTTTTTACACCGTATAGGGATAAAGCACAAAAAATTGATCCTGCAACGATATGGTTCATTAAGTATTGCTATTCAACCTTTAGAAGATGTAGATGAAATTCATCGTGGTCTAGTCTCAGATGTATTTGAGCATGATGAGATTGAAGAAGATGAAACACCATTGGAGCCCTTGTTTAGATTTTTTTTGGCAGAACAATCCGATTTACTTCGAGGGTTTTATGCATCTAAGTCGACTTCTCAACATATTGAAGCTGCAAATGTTGGTTTAGTTTGGACCAAATCGCGATTGTCCTTAAATTCAATTCAAGAAGTATTTAGACTCTGTCAACCATCTCATACAGATACCAGCATGATGTTACGCGCAAAATTAGCTTTGATATTAAGCTTGCTCACCGGACGTCCGGTGGGTGAATTTAAAGCGCCAAGTTTTAGTCAAAATACTGGTCATAATAATATTACTGGTCATAATAATATTACTATTAAGTATGATCATACTTTATCTGCATATGTATTGAGTATTTTAGCTGGGACACCAATACTCAAAAAAAAGCCAAAAAAATCTAAATTTCACGTGCCATGGACCAACGAGTTACATTTGATTTTACCGATTGAACTCAATGATTTGGTGAGTCAAGTCAAAAATCTTGGGATTACAAGACAGCATATTGCAGTTGAACGTGACGCGAGTGAACTGATTAACCGTGTACCTAAAGAGCTAGAAATCAGCCTCAAAAGCATTCGAGATATTCTTCCACGGTTGTTATATGATCATAGCCAAGGTGATTTAGCTGTCGTTAAAGCAGTGACGAATGCATCAGGTCGAAATTATGATAACTTGATTCATTATGCCTCTTTTGAACAGAGGCAACTTGAGCAACTCTGGGCTGCTTGTTTAAGAACGATAAAAATTAATATTCCTGAATATATATACTCTTCCAATAAGCGGGTGGGTAGCCCGACAGGGATCAAGATTGCTGAAATACAAAATGAAATTACACGCATAAAAACAACGATAAATCAGGCTGCCGAACAGAAAGATTGGCAGATGCTCTTTGATAACTTAACGTTGTATACAGAATTATGGATGAATCTTGCCACTGCAGGAAGAGGGATTAAGCAACCATTTTCAAAGTGGATCAGTCAGCAAAGTTGGGCATTGATTCAAGATAAACATCGTCCAGATGAATCAACCGATCGCTATGTGCCATTGACGGGAGCGTTGATCAGACAGATTCAAATTTTACGTGGTTTGATGGGAATGTTGGGGGAGCAAATTGAGCTACGTGTTGATTTATCATCTTATGCTGTGCAACTGTATGATCCTCATCAGATTGAAGATTTAATTAGAAATTGGGCACGGAAGTTGGTTCGCTCTGATGATAATCAGTTATCTGGACGGTTCAAGGATGCTGGACTTGGGCACTGGGTGCGCGGTCGTTATCCATGGGATATGTTATCAGTATTTCCTGTATCAACATTTAAACAACAGTGGCTTGATGTACAAGAAAACTTGCAAAAACAGTTAGGTTTCGAATGTCTTGATGTTTTTGATTTTTTAGCAACCCAGAATATTCCAACATTTGTTTTAACCCAGGAAACTAAAACAGTTCAGGCAGAGATGAAGCCGAGAATACAATATTCAGAAAATGACGTGGAAGAATGGCTGAAAAACTCTGAGTATGAGCCCTATTGTCAGTTGATTTTTGAAGGAAATCCTGAGCCTCAAGTATCTTTAGAGCTTGGACATGTATTGGCTTCTAATTTAGCTAAAAATTCAAAGATTGATTTGCCACAAGCGATCAAGGCATATTGTGCTTATATTCGTGATAAAACTAAAATTCCTTTATTCGTTCAGCTTCCTCAACAAGCGAATCGCACATGGCTGACATCTGAAAATAATTTTAGTATCTGGTGTTATATTGAACAGAACTTACTTGCTCTTATTCAGAGAGATTTAGAACATTTACCTGAATATCAAAATTGTGATATTGAAATAGGACGTTTGCTGGTTGTACTGTCCCTGTATTCGCAACTGTGCCGAGTAAGCCATTTACAAGCGATGTTGGAGTTTATTGCTTCTGATCAACATATAGTCGCTATGGGGAATAGTCGGCTCGTTGAGCTGACAGTGAATAATGATCGATCTGTGACGAAGATACGCCGGACAGTACTGTTAAGTCCTTATGTCTCGACATTAATTTTAGTAGACCGACAGTATTTACAGCCCCGATTAAATGAGATTTTAGGAAAGTCAAGAAATCAACAAAGAACAGCTTGGCAAAAGTGTTTTAATAGATATTTAAAGCAAATCGGGTTTAAGTCAACTCTATCGTTAGCTCAATGGTTGAAAGCTTTACAGCAAAATGTGATGCTCAATAGCACTCCGTTGATTGCAGGTTATATATCAGGCCAAGTTCTGACTGAAGATCTTTCCATAAATGAATTATTACGCTTATCTGGATATGAAAAATTAACCATAGGTTTAGATCGTACTGAGCCAGAAATTGAAATAGACATAGACGATGAGCAATTACATTTGTCTGATATTTTGGCGATAGTTCAGCAGCTAAAAGATGAGTCTAGATCAAGCATTTGGCTTAAACAGCTCGCCAATATTAAAACGAATCACGACTCAGTCAATTTATTAACGAACTTTGTGCAATGGTTGATTCGACGCTGTGAAGCAGAAGAGTTAAGTCAACAGAATCGAAATATGATTCACCTACATTTGGCCATCGTTAGTGCAGGTATATTGGGATTTTCAGAAGACTTAACAAAAGATAGCCAAATTGATGAAGATGTATTCCAAAAATGGATGGAGTTGACGCAAGAGCATTTTCCACACCGCAAGCATCTTGCGGCTTGGAATCGCTTTAGAGATTTTTTAATTCAGTTAAATGATGATCGGATAAAGTTACACAAGCGTGCAGCACATCAAGCAAGTGCTAAAGTCTTTTCAAAAAATGAAGTGCAGCAGATCGTTCAAATCTTACAATCTGTAGAGTCTGGGGTGAATGATGCTGCTTTACGTCTAGAGATTCAGCGTCACTTTCGTTTATCCGCAGCGATGGGGGTACGCCGTTCAGAGACACTTCATTTACGACCTTTAGATATTGATGAGGATATGCTGCGAATTCGCCCTTATGGCGTGCATCGGTTAAAAACAGTTGGATCTGAACGTGTTGTCCCGATGTGTTTATTAAGCCCGATGATTCAAAAGGGATTGAACGATATTTATAAAGATCAGAAAGAATCTATATTAATGTCTGATGAAAACAGGGGGAATAGGCCCTTTTTTGGTCAAATATCTCAAATATTAAAGCAAGTCACAGGAGATGTTGATCTCAGCTTACATCATTTAAGACATACATTTGCAAGTGCGTATACTTTAAAGTGTTTACAAACAACGGTAGATTTTCAAGCGCTTAAGATGGAACTACCATGGCTACAAAATTGGATGCCATCGAATGAGCAATTCAATACGCTAGTAGGTAATGAAGGACAGGTTGGACAAGGGATTAAGGCGATTAGTCAAGTGCTTGGCCATTTACATGAATCGACAACATTAAAGCATTATATTCATATCTTATTTTTGGCTACGTATGCCTATAGTATGCAACAACAGCAACCCAATTTACATACTGCTTTTTTTAAGCGAGTCATGAGTCGGAGTAATTTATTCAGGCATTTCCAAGCAATTCATCAACAGAATGGTAATCTAAAATATGAGTTGAGAGATATTATTGAAAAACATGTGCTCCAAGAAAGAAAAAGCCAGAACTGGGTAATCTATGCTCAAAAAAGAGGGAATTCGATTGGCAATGTAATTAAACATGACCTATTTAAAAACTTTGAAAATATTGAGCGGTATCTTATTTCTGGGCAGGGGCAGCCACGATTAGATATTGAGTCCTGGAAGAGAGCTTTAATTACGATGGCAAACATTCCGTCAGGTAAACGTGGTTCAAATATAGGAAGACATCCATTATCGACACAAGGAAAGTTAGCACGTTTGCCTGAATTACTCAGTGCTGTAGATTTTAATTCTGCACAAGAGATTTTAGAGCGATTTGATTATTTAGAACAAAACCAATCAGAAACTTATAATTGGTTAATAAAAAAATGGTTGTATGAAAGTAATGTAACAAAAGTATTGATGCATTTTACGGCAGAGGATGAACCTATGCTTTCAATCCTTACAGAACATCAGTTTTTTCCGATAGTGATGAAACATAATAAATATGATTATTTTAGAATTATGTCTCAACAAGTGTCATTAAGCGCCGTGCGATGGGTACTAGCATGGTTGAGTGTACGATATTTGGTGATTAGAGATCATATCAGAATTTAAGTAAATATGACTTACGCACGCTTTATTACATAAAGTTTTGAAAGACAGCGCTACCCTAATTGAGCTAAATTCAAGTGACAATTTGGGTATAAGTGCAGCCAAATTCTGTGAATTTGTTCAAGACAGCTACGTGTGCATAAATATCATTTACCTGACTACATCATACCTTGCATTTAATATGCTGCTAGAAGCCGTATAGCATCCTTCCTTGTGCAAATAGCCTAAGCATATATCGTTCAACCTAAGGGGCCTAGGAATCAGCGACTTTGATTTGTTCTTTGCTTTCAATTTGATCCATATGTTATCGATTTATATTTTTTTATTTAAAAATGAATAAAAAAATTCTAATTCGGTTTGACCAAAGAAAAAGATACCCATATGATAATTACATTACAGCAAAATCTGTAATCGGGCGTGGAAACCTGAAAATTACTACAGAAGCATTAAAACCGCTTTAGCGGTTTTTTGTGCTTATTATGCTTAGTTTGCCATTATGGTAGGCCAGGCAGGGCAGTCTATGACTGGCCGTCTTCTGTAGTGCGGTATTTCCACCCCTGTTTGGTCTACCTCCATCTCGTGGAAAAGATGGTTGTAGATAGTCAACTCTAAACTACAGGTACTAAACATGAAGATTTTATTATCTAATCCCCCCATTTCTCTTAGGTCTCTTTTGTTAGCGCTGACTGAATATTGACGGTCATTTAATTCATCGCTTTAACCAAATCGAACTATATACACTTTCAAATTTCGTACTTGAGCGAAAGTAGGACAGTGTTGTCTGGAGAAAATAAAAATGGGTCCAACACGATTATTGACCAATATTATTCAGCGTAAAGTCATGTTGCCAGAAGAAATGTCACCTTCAATGCAGCGTGACAATTTTGAAGTTGCACTGACTGATTTTGAAAAGCATCCAATCATCAAATGTTTATTTAAGGCGGATAACCAGCGTTCTACGGAATGTTGGAGCGTGCAAGAAATTGCAAACTTTATTGAGGATTGCACAGAAGATCAAAACATCAATTTATGCATTTTGTATTGGAAAGATATACACGGCAATATTTACATTATTGATGGGGCACATCGTCTTTCCTGTATTTATGCATGGATCAATAGATATTTTGCGGATGAGCAAGTCCCTCAAGCACCTAATTTCAATGATCAACAAAAACAAGATATTCGTTACCTCCGCAATTATTTAGGAGATCTTGCTGATTTTCAAAAAATTTGTACTGATGCCGAATTTGCAGAAAAAAAATCGAAATTAGGCGATATTAAAATCAGTTTCCGGCAGGTACTGGGGACTCCAGAAGATGCGCGACGGGTATTTCAATCGATTAACTCAGATACTAAACGTCTAGATAAATATGAGGAATATCATCTCAGAAGTCGCGGGAGTGACGCCTATTATGCGATCTATGCCTGTTGTTATATCAATGACAATAAATCTAACTTGGAAGAGCTCCAATATACACGTTTAAATTCGCTGATCGAGTTGGGGGAGAAGATCCATCAGCTGCTTTTCTCTACCATATTATTAGATACTGAAATGAGTCATGGCAAAAAAATTGGCTTGGTCAATGAGCTCATGAATATCATCGCGGGTGATCAGATTCATAATATCATGAGCCTGAATCAGGGTGAACGCGTTGAAAAGATCATGTCACATCTGTTTACGGTCCTTTGCAGAATGGCCACTCCTGTAAAAAATACTGGGGTTCCGAGTTTGGGCTTTCATCCATACTTATATTTTTATAAGGACCAGCGTTTTCAGATTACTTCTTTTCTTGCATGGTTTTCAATTGTGTATGAAATTCATGAAAGCCTCATGCAGATTCATCATCGAACGATTAGCTTTAAAGAGTTTACACGTGTCCGCCGTAGTATTGAGTTCTTGATTGCCAATTTTCCAGTGGCGACCACTGAAACGGTCGGTAAGTTCGGCAGTGGGATTAAAGGCTATGATCGGCTACAAATCGTTTATAAAGCCTTTATCTGTTTAAGCCTGGAAATGGATGTCGATTTTGAAGATGAAGAATGCCTGAACACCTTTATTTTGTCGATGTCAAAGGCTTTCAAGTACATCAACTTTAATGAGTTTTATTCTGAAAGATTTTTGGGTAATTATGATGATGGGGTTGTAGAGCATGTAGTCGGATATGTTGAATCGATTAGCCCGATCTCTCGATCAAAGCCCAAGGCCTTTTCAGCATTAACCAAAAATTTGCTTAAGCACAATTTTCTGGTGGGTAATCATAACTTTTGCCCCATTTGTGATGGATTAATCTATCTCGATTCTACTGAATCGGATCATCGGATTGCCAAAGCCGCAGGTGGCCAAGGGGTGCTAGAGAATGGTCTGCTGGTTCATCCACTCTGTAATAGAATGAAATCAGATCTGAGCCTGGAAGAGATTAGAGCGGATTTGTTTGGTGAATTACTGTATTAATCAGCAGAGTGATGAACTCATTTTCTCAAGTGTGTTAATTAATGATAAATCACATGATTTAACTTTTGATATATTCAGCCAGTGTAGCTTTTTTTAATTAAGTGCAGAATCATAGCTAGAAGCTAGCTGTAGTTTCTGAATGACCGTCAAGGTCCTTAGTTTTGCCCATTGATCCCTCTCTGGGCATTTTTTTTGATCAAAAATCATGTGTAGATGCCCTAGAATAAACCTTTTAGCATTTCATAAGCAATCAAGATTAAGCCTGACACCATCAGCACCACAAAAATGAGTTCCACTCTAGTTAACATATTAATTCCTTTTACTTTTCACTTAATTTATATAGCAGTTAAGTCGCAGCATCAATGACATAACATGACATGGAAAATAATCAAAAAGACAGAATTTGGATTTTTATCAGATCTACTGTTTGCATGCTTCAACAGTAGCTTTGAATGTTTCACTTAAACTTTAAACTTTTTTTAAAATTGAATATTTTTACATCTAGGTTCTAAACTTTGATAGAATTAATTAAAACTTTAGATTTCAAGTGTAAACAATGAGAAGCGCTAATATTCGACGTGATGGCTACTTAAAATTTCTGAATACATGGCAAAACCGTGATGTCATTAAAGTGCTTTCGGGTGTACGTCGCTCTGGAAAATCTACCTTGCTGGCGATGTTTCAACAAGACCTAAAAGCACAGGGGGTACAAGCCGAAAACATCATTGTCATCAACTTTGAATTTATGGAATTTGAAGAACTCACCGATTACCGTAAACTACATGATTATGTATTGTCAAAAGTTGATGAAAGCAAGAAAAACTATGTTTTTTTAGATGAAATACAACATGTTACCAATTTTGAAAAAGTAGTCGACTCTTTATATGTTCGGGATTATATCGATTTATATATTACAGGTTCAAATGCATTCTTTCTGAGTGGAGAACTTGCGACTTTACTCACAGGACGCTATATCGAGCAACATGTTTTACCCTTGTCATTCCAAGAGTTTAAACAGTGGCATATTGAAAATAATCCGATCATCCAACAATTATCCAATCGTGATTTGTATGCTATGTACACGCGAAGTAGTTTCCCCTATACGCTTGCCATGACCAGCCAGCAGGAAACCTATGATTACTTGCAAGCAGTCTATGCCAGTGTAATGTTTAAAGATGTTATTCCCCGTTTAAATACTGCCGATATTAACTCTCTCGAGCGTGTCGCAAGATATTTGGCAAGCGTGACAGGCTCACCCATTTCCATCAATAAAATTAAAAATACCTTTGTTTCAAGCGGGGTTAAAATCTCATTTGAAACAGTGAAGCGCTATATTCGGGGCTTACAGGACAGTTTGCTATTTTATAGCGCCGCACAGTTTAAAGTACGTGGGCGTGAGTTATTACAATCCTCTGAAAAATACTATTTAGTTGATGTTGGATTGCGCCGCATTATGTTGCCTGATGCTAATGCTGATCAAGGTCATATCTTAGAAAATGTGATTTATCTTGAGCTTGTCAGACGAGGTTATACGGTCTATGTAGGGCGGATTGATGAATATGAAATTGATTTTGTTGCTGTCGATACTTTACAGAATTTAACTTATTATCAGGTGGCATTAGAAACCCTCAATGAGGAGACACTAAGCCGAGAGTTACGTCCATTACAGAAAATTTCTGATTCATATCCCAAGTATTTACTTACCTTAGACACGATCGGGACTGAAGCCAATTATAATGGTATTGTAAAAATGAACGCTCTTGATTGGTTGCTGTCTGAAAATAAGTAAAGTGGAGTCTACTTAGGTTAGTTAAAACACACTCTGTTTCGGCCATTATTTTTAGCTTGGTATAAACGTTGATCTGCGGTTTCTAAAGCACTCATTAACTGGGACTCTGCATCTATTTTGGCGGCCCCAAAACTTGCAGTCACTCGAATCTGATGAACAAAAAGGTGCCCTTCAATCTTTTTACGTAAGTGAACCGTACCGGGTTTGTCGGAGGCGAATTTCGAGTAATTTATGGGACAGTTTTGTCACTGCTTTTAAAATTATAAGCAATCGATTGGTAAGTTCTTTACTGTAGGTATTGAAGGTAATAATTGCAGAATCAGGCATCGGCTCAGGCGTGGATTTAGGAGAAGCTGTAATTTTTCGAAAAAGTTAGAAAACCACTTTAAGGCTTTCGATTTAACCTTCTTCCACATCAATAATGGCTGCATTTAATCCCAGCATACTTTTTGAAACACCACCACTTCAATTCAAACAAATTTTAAGAAAAAATCTAAAAAAATTCTCTTTAGAATCTATAGGAAAAACCTAATAAGAATCAAGAATATATACCAAATGATAAAATTTTAAATATTAGGGTCTGTTGACATTTCAAGTATAGAATTTACCCGATAAAGGTAGCCAAATAAATATACAAGCTAATACAACTGCCCCCTCATAGCTACACTTTAGCTTATCATATCGTGTTGCTATTCCTCTGAACTGCTTTAACCTACAAAATGCATTCTCAACTAAGTGTCTGATTTTATATAAATACCAATCCATATGATC